>NZ_JBYSYZ010000029.1:0-74768 GCF_058783925.1 Pseudomonas sp. FW305-70 | reverse complement strand
CCACCATGACCGCCGCCTCCGGAGCCACCGCCGCCGCCACCACCGTGACCGCCACCGCCACCGCCTCCGTTGCCTCCTCCGCCTCCTCCGCTGCCGCCACCACCGCTGCCGCCATCTTTGGCATGCACGCTGGAGAAGCTACCGACATAATCGGGCACCAGCACAGTCGATGCAGACAGGACTGCGCCAATTGCCAGGGCCAACAAACATTTTTTGAGAAGCATGATGCACCTCCGCTTGGAGTTGCGTAGTCATGTCCGTATCGAACGCAATGTCCAGTGAGTTCCCGGCCGCCCATTGGAGCGGCCAGCCAACCGGCACGGCCATTAATTTGCAGCAAAAACAAGCAACTGCGGTTTCCGAACGATCCTTCAGAGCCAGTCGGCATCTGTGCGTGGGAAATATTCCCACACCTATAGATTAGTTCTGTCAGCCCGTGTGTCAACGACCGAACATCAGGACTGGAGCAGGCGCAGGCCTGGGTTGAAACGACTAAGCGCATCAGAGCCGGGAAACAGGCGGGTATCAGTAGGTGTGGGTGAACACCAGTCCAGCCTCGCCATCCGGGCTCGCATCGGAATACCCCTTGACGGCATACAACTGAAATTTCCAGTTCTGATTGAGCTTGTGCGTGAGGAAGAGGGTGAGTTCCTTGATCTGGTCGCCCGTGGATACGACCTTCTGCCGCCAGTCGTAGGACACCCCCGCCGAAGTGCGCGCGAACACGGGCATGGCGAAGCCGAGGCCGGCGAATATCGGGTTGTCGAAGTCGGAGCCCGACGGATCGCCGAATTTTTTCCAGCCCAGCGTGGCGAACCCGGTCACCCGGCCGAAGGCTTTGGCGACATCGACCTGGGCGGAATAGTCGGTTTTTCCGGTGCCCAGGCACTTGTCTTCGTCGGCGGTGGGCAACTTGACCTTGCCGATCAAGTCCACGAACAGCCCGCCAATATTGCCGTCAAGCACGGCATAGTCGGCACCGGCAACAGTGTCGCCCAATCCGCTTTCCACTTTGTCGCAACCGCCGGGCAACGGCTCGCCGTCAGGGCCCACCGAAGGATTGGTGATCCGCAGCCAGGGCACCGTGAGCTTGTAGGTCATGGGACCGGTTTCGTATTTGCCCACCAGCGGGACGTACCAGGTTTCGGAAGTGGTGCCGGTGCCATAATCGCCCCGGGAGTAGTCGGTTCCGATCGAGGTCGAGAAGGTATCAGCCAGGGCCGGCAAGGCCAGGCTGGCCAGCCAACCGACGAGCAGGATGCGCTTGGGGTCCATGTTCACCTCGTGTCTTGCGTCATCGAAGTTCACACGCAGGCTTTGTTGCGTGACTTACACAGCCTAGTGACTTATGGCGCAAGTGCATCATGCCTTCACTGTTTAACCCGACTTGCCAGAGCGGTCGACTTTTTCAACAGTCTCGACTTTTTCGACTTTTTCTGGCCGATCAACCTTGTCTACTTTCTCAACCTTTTCTGGCCGATCGACTTTCTCGACTTTCTCCGGACGTTCAACTTTTTCGACTTTTTCGACTTTTTCGACTTTTTCGACTTTCTCTACCTTCTCTACCCTCTCCACTCTCTCGACTTTGCCGGATTGCTCGACCTTCTCGATTCGCTCCGACTTGCCGGACTTGTCCACGTCCACATCCACGCGTTCGATCCTGTCGCCACCGCCATGACTGTCATTGCCCCCGTGGCGAGTATCGTCGACGACGCTGCCACCGCTCTCGGAACGGCCGCTCCTGTCACTGCCCGAGTTCCCCGAATCCCGCGAGTTGCCGGAGCTGTTGGAGCCGCTCGAGTCGCCGGCGCTGTTGAAATCCTCCGAGCGGCCCGAATTGCCCGGGCCACTTGAGTCGTCCGTGTTTTGCTCGCTGTTTCGAAGCCGCCCGTGCTGGTTGCCGGCTGGCGAATCGGAGCGCTCGCGGGGCAATTCGATACGCGTGGCCTGCACGTCCCGTGCGCCGCTGAAGACGCCGGTGATCCGCACGCGTCGATCCAGCGTCAGCTGCGATGACTGCACACCGACAAACACGGTGTCGCGCGCCATCGTCACGTTAAAGCCGCCCACCACCAGGCGACGGTCTTGTCGGCCCTGTACCAGGCCCTCGATCACCGCATTGTGTGCACGGCCAATGAATGGCAGGCTCGGGTCGGGGCGACTTTGGCTCACCTCCAGCTCGCGGCCCGACCAGTGGCCGCGCACCAGCATTTCCTGCGCCGGTCCCGGATGGTTGCCGAGTTTGAGGCCCTGCAGATAACCGCTGCGATCGACCGGGCCGATGGCGCTGGCCTCCTTGAGGCCGGGCGCACGGTCGATGCGGCTGGCCACCACTTCACCCCGGGCATCGCGCAGCCCACTGACCCGAACAGGATCACCTGCACGCAGACCGGGAGCGACTTGAGCACCGTTGGCCAGGCGTACCGGTTGACCCATGACACGCATAGGCAGGGAGTCTCTGGGCAGGGCAGTCAAAGGTCCTTCGTAGACATGCAGGATAGCAATGCGCCCGGCCTCCAGACCGCGCCGGGAATTGAACGCTTGCACGGCAACCACTTGGCCAACTGCCAGGCGGGTGCTGGTGGCGGCAATGCCGTTCTCGCTGACAGGGACATTTTTGTTGAAGTGCACTTCCATGCCATTGACGCAGATCGAGGCGAACCCGGTGATGGTGCCGACAATCCCGGTGCCACCGATCCCGCCGTTGTCGTCGCTGATGCCCGTGCCACCCACGCCGCCGGCAACGGCACCGGTGCCGCCAATGCCGCCTGGGCGTTTGTTCAGCGGTGCGCCGGTACCGCCCACCCCGCCGTTGTCGGTGCCGATGCCCGTACCGCCCATGCCGCCAGGCGCCGCGCCCGTACCGCCGGTGCCACCCGGAGCCTGGATGAGCGGCACTTCGCTGCTGCCCGCGTCATTCTGGCTGACACAGGCCGGCGCGGCTTGCAACACAATCGCATGCCCGAGGCCCAGAGCGAGGGCGGCTGCTCGAATCAGGCGCAGATTGATGGTCATGGCTTGGGAGCCGTCGGTGAGTTGGGGTCGCAAGCTTCAGTGTAGAAGTACAGGCCGACCGTAATGCGCTGACGCGGTTCGAGGCTGGGCAGGTCGCGAAATTCCAGCTCGGCGGCGAGTCGGTTGAAGCTCAACAGGGCCTGCATTCCCTCGCTGGCAACGGCCTCGCGCAGCGCCTCGACGCTCATCGGGGCCAGTGCGTCATAGTGGACGCTGCGTTCAAAAAAGGCCGGGGCTTCGCCGCTCAAGTTGTGTACCGCAGCGCAGGCATGATCGTGCAGGTTATGCCCCAGGTAAGCCGCTTTCTCATCGAAGCCCTTTTGCGGCACGAAGGCCTGGGCTTCCAGGTGTACACGCTCCTGTTCGTCAAGGCGCACGACGCCCAGGCGCAGCCATTCGTCCAGTACCACCCGCGCCCGGATGTCCGTGCTGACCTTCGCCACCAGCGCATCGAAGGAACAGTCGCCGCCGACACTGGCCAAGCGAGGCAGCGGCAACGGCTGGCCGGCGTCGTTGCAGAAGGGTGTGCGGGTCCAGGCGTTGACCAGTTGCGCACCGAAGGTGATGTTTTCCGGAAGCGTGGAAGTAGCGGGGTCGCCGCTGTTGCGCAAACGCCGTACGTCCTTGCGATGCACGCCGGTGAGCAGGCTGATGCGGCTGTCGGTCGGTGCCTTGTCGTCCAGACGGAACTCACGGTCCGCCACATCGACGAAAACCTCCTTGAGCAGGTCGGCGAAAACCAGGTACGTGACGCCTTTGCGCAGCATCAGGCGTACCAGCGGCCGCATGACATGGCGCAAGGCTTTGAGGAGCGAGGTGGGCAAGGTAGACGATTGCATTCAGCGCATTCCTGGACAGTTAACCCAAGTATAGCTGCGTGGGAAATATTCCCATGAATGCAGGCAGTATCTTTTGCGTGCTCCCTTGCAGAACCGGTTCCCCGGGTTTTGCATGGGGCATCAGGCCGCTTCAGGTCCGGCTGTCGTCGTCGCCGCCGACGTGGACACCATGATCGTCCCCCGCTTCTGCATGGATACCCACTGCGACCTGTGGCGGGGGAGCAAGCTCCCTCACCACAGGTTCAGGGTCTCGGCTTAGTCTCGGCTCTCGGCACCCGCGATCAGTCGTGATGTTTGTGTTTATGTTTATTCTTGTGTTTATTCTTTTGCTTGTAGCCGGAATCGTGGTGGTCGTCGTCATCGGCCAGATTGTTGCCGATCGCACCACCTGCTGCGCCGCCCAGACCCGCACCGATCAGGCCGCCGGTGGAACCACCGACACTGTTGCCGATGACCTGGCCACCCGCTGCACCGAGACCTCCGCCAATAGCCGACTCGGTCTTCTTGCCACTCTTGGCGGTCATTGCGCCCCCGGCCGCGCCACCGACGCCGGCTCCGATTGCAGCGCCGGTGCTACCTCCCACAGCCTGACCGACCACGCTGCCAAGGGCGCCGCCGACACCGCCACCGATAGCCGTATTGGTGGTTTCGCCAGCGAGGGAGTACTGCGATACAAGAAGGCTTAATGCCACGACAGTGAATGACTTACGCATCAGACAGACCTTTAGGAATACACAAAAGGGGAAAGTCTGTTGGTACGAAACAGTCTGGTCAACAGATATTCGGCCGGGCTTTACAAACAAAGGCGCCCCGCCACTGCGGGGCTCCCTTCGGTCTAGCCCCTGGGCTGCGGATTGAGCACCGTAACGGCCTTGGTTTTCCTGAAGAAAATACCGTAGACAACCGACAGCACCAGCAAGAACGGCACACCGAACACCAGGGTCATCTTGAAGGCTTCAGTGAAGTAGGTCGTGACCATCACGGCCCCCATCAGGACCAACCCCAACAATGTGCTGTAGGGAAACAGACGCATGCGGAACGACAGTTTACGGTTGCCATTGCGTTCATGAAAACGACGGAAACAGTAGTGAGTGAGGAAGATCATGAACCAGGTAAAGATCGCGCCGAACATCGAGATTGCCATCATCAGGGTGAACGAACTTTCCGGGTACAGGATGTTGAGCAAGGTCGCCAGGGCGATCCCTGAACTGGAAAGCAACAGCGCGTTCAACGGGATCCCGGTCTTGCTCAATGCCCCCATGGATTTTGGCGCGTAGCCGGCTCGAGACAGGCTGAACATCATGCGCGTGGTGATGTACAACTGGCTGTTCATCGCCGACAACGCCGCAATCAGGATCACGAAGTTCATCACACCGGTGGCGCCGGGAATACCGATGGCCTGCATGACCGTGACGAACGGACTCTGGGCATGGCCAGCCTGGACCCAAGGCACGATCGCCAGCATCAATGCCAGGGTCAACAGGTAGAACACCACCAGGCGCACGATAGTCCCGCGAAAGGCTTTCTTCACCGCCTGCTCCGGATCCTTCGCCTCACCGGCAGCCACCGCGATCATCTCCACGCTCAGGTAGCTGAAGATCGACACGATCACCGCGATCCACATCCCTTGCAGGCCATTGGGGAAAAAGCCGCCGTGAGCGGTGTAATTGTGCACACCGTATTCCGGATTGCCGGAACCGAACACCACATACACCGCCAGGATAATGAAGCCGACAATCGCGCCGATCTTGATGGTCGAGAACCAGTACTCGAAGGTACCGAAGGTCTTCACGCTGATGGCATTGAGCACGATCAACACGCTGGAGAACGAGACGATCCAGATCCATTCCGGCACGTTGGCAAACCAGTACTTCATGTACATCGCCACCGCCGTCACTTCCGTACCGACCGCGAGCACAATCGCCGCCCAATAGGCATAGCGCACCAGGAACCCGGCCAGCGGGCTGACATAAAATTCGGCATAGGCGCCGAACGAACCCGAGGTCGAATGGGCCACGGTCATTTCCGCCAGGCAGCCCATCAGCAGCAAGGTGATGATTGCGCCAATGGCATAGCTCAACAGCACGCTCGGCCCGGCATAACCAATGGCATAGGCGCTGCCCATGAACAGCCCGGTGCCGATTGCACCCCCAATGGCGATCATGCTCATCTGCCCCGACGTCAATTGACGCCGCAGGCCATGTTCACGGTTGGATATCGTTTCGAAACCGCAGTTATCGGTCATTTCTATGTCCTCTGGATTTTGTCTTTCTTGAAGAGCACGTCGTGGGTTTAACGGTGGGGATCAGCCACGCACAGCAGGACACGGATCAGAAAATACTCAGTGGATATTCGACGATCACCCGGACTTCGTTGTTGTCCGTGGTGTCGGCCCGGGCGACTTGCGCGGTGGAGCGCACACTGGCCTGACGCACGCGTATTGATAGGTCCCTGGCCTTGCCCGACTGCACGACATAGCGCGCCTCGAGGTCGCGTTCCCAGCGCTTGCCGTCATCGCCGTAACGTCCATAGGCGCCATTGGGGCCGCCGTCGTAATGGCTGTCATCGATGTGGTCGCCACTGACGTAGCGCGACATGAAGCTCAGCCCCGGCACGCCGAAAGGCGCCATGTCCAGGTCATAGCGCAGTTGCCAGGAGCGTTCGTTGGGGGCGTTGAAGTCGAGGACCTGAATCGAGTTGGCGAGAAAAATCGACGTGCCCGGTTGCTGGTCGAAACCCAGGTAATCGAACGGCTCTTCGCCATCGACCCGCTGGTACGCCAGGGTCAACCGATGGGCGCCGAACCTGTAAGCGGTGGCAAACGACCAGGTGGTGTTGTCGATTCTGCCGGCCAGGCTGTCGCCGTTATCGTGGGTGCGGTAGAGATTGAAATCCAGGTTCAGCGACTGGTCTGGCGTCAGCACATAGGTGTAATTGACGTTGCCGTAGTACTGCCGCCAGATGTCGGTGAACTGCGAACCGTACAGACTGACACTCAACTGATCGCCCAGCGCATAGCTGCCGCCCAGGTAATCGACACTGCGGGTTTGCACCACGGCGTACAGCGCTTTCAGGGCGCCATCGGCATTGGTCGAATTATTGTCGTTGCCGGCAGTGAAGTGGCCAATGTCCAGTTGCAATGCCTTGAGCTCATTGCTGGTCAGCTGGAAGCCGGTGGCACTGCTGGTGAACAGTCGCGCATTGCCGGTGCCGAACACCGGATTGAACGGTGTCAGGTTGCCGTACTTGAGCTCGGTCTGCGAAACCCGCGCCTTCAGCGCACCACCGGCTTCGGAGTACTCATCCTCGGGACGGCCATCGGAATCGACCGGCAACAACCCTGTGCCCGTGCGCCCCTTGCCACTGTCGAGCTTGATGCCCAACTGCGCGTAGGCATCGACCCCGAAACCCACCGTTCCCTGGGTGTAGCCGGAGCGGTAGTCGAGGATGATCCCGTGGGCCCACTCGTCCCGATAGTTCTGACCGCCCGGGTTGTTGAGGTTGTTGCGGTAGAAATAGAAGTTGCGATTGGTCAGGGTCAGGCTGCTGTCTTCGACAAATCCGTTGTCAGAGGCGGCACAGGCCATTTGGCCAAGGCAACTGGAGATGGCGAGCGGCAAGGCAGGCCAGAGGGACAGTTTCATTCTGCGTGCTCCTTATTATTGTGATTGCAGAACTGGTTATTGCCGGCGACCGAACGCCCGCCGCGGGAAAATGCCCGCAACTGGACCAGGACGCCGCAAGGTTCAAGTCACGCTGTGGCGAACCTGGTATCGCGCTTGCGACCAGGTGCTCCGGTCGAGGATCTCGCCGAGGATCTGCACCGCGTCCCAGACCTCGGTGAAGGTTGTGTACAACGGGGTGAAACCGAACCGCATGATGCGCGGCTCGCGATAGTCACCAATCACGCCACGGTCGATCAGGGCCTGGATCACCGCATAACCTTCGGGGTGTTCGAAGCTGACATGACTGCCGCGTCTGGTGTGCTCACGCGGGGTGATCAACTTCAGTTCGTGAGCCGCGCAACGCTGCTCGACCAGTTCGATGAACAGGTCCGTCAGGGCCAGGGATTTGCGGCGCAGGCTGGCCATGTCGGTCTGGGCGAACACGTCCAGGCCGCACTCGACCATCGCCAATGAGGTGATCGGTTGAGTACCGCACAGGTAACGCGCGATGCCGCTGCTCGGCTCGTAATGCGACTCCATGGCGAATTGCCGCGAGTGGCCGAACCAGCCGGACAAGGGTTGTGGCACCAGATCGCACAATGACGGCGAAACCCAGACAAAAGCCTGCGAGCCCGGCCCGCCATTGAGGTACTTGTAGGTGCAGCCGATGGCGTAGTCGGCACCGGCCTGGTGCAGGTCGACCGGTACTGCGCCTGCGGAATGCGCCAGATCCCAGATGGCCAGCGCGCCACATTCGTGGGTCAGCGCGGTCAGGGCCTGCATGTCGTGCAGGTAGCCGGTCTTGTAATTGACGTGGGTGAGCATGACCACCGCCGTGTCCTGGTCAATGGCTTGCGGCAAGGCTTCAGGACTGTCGACCAGGCGCAGGGTATAACCCTGCTGCAGCATCTGCGCGAGGCCTTCGGCGATGTACAGGTCGGTGGGAAAATTGCTTGATTCGCTGACGATCACTCGCCGCTGCGGTGACCTTGTGGCCTGTACGCGCAAGGCAGCGCTCAGCACTTTGAACAGATTGATCGAGGTGGTATCGGTCACCACGACCTCCCCCGCCCCCGCGCCGATCAAACCCGCCAGGCGGTCGCCCAGACGCTCGGACAGCTCGCGCCAGCCGGCACTGTTCCAGCTGCGGATCAAGCCATTGCCCCATTCCTCGGCGACCACCGCTTGTGCCCGCGCCAATGCCGCGACCGGCCGCGCACCGAGGGAATTGCCATCGAGATAGATAATCCCTTCGGGGAGCGCGAATTGCTGGCGCAGGGGCGCCAGAGCGTCCTGGGCATCAAGCGCCAGGCAACTGTTTCTTGTCGTCATCGGGTGTCCTGTTTTTTGTTTT
Organism: Pseudomonas sp. FW305-70; assembly: GCF_058783925.1. Taxonomy (NCBI): domain Bacteria; kingdom Pseudomonadati; phylum Pseudomonadota; class Gammaproteobacteria; order Pseudomonadales; family Pseudomonadaceae; genus Pseudomonas; species Pseudomonas sp. FW305-70. Next base: position 65,895 of record NZ_JBYSYZ010000029.1, on the reverse strand, counting down.
GGGACGCCATCCGGGCGGGTTGCATCAGCCGGATCAGGCGCCCTGGTTCAAGGCGATCAACCTGCCTTTGGGTAGAGAGATAATGAACGAATCTTTGGAGAATTTTCGTGCAAAGTAACCAGCCATGTAGTAGTTATTTCGCAGATAATTCGAACCTGACCTCAATAAACGCGGATTTATTCAAACCATGAATCTTGACTCGACAGACCTGCGAATCCTGCATCAGCTGCAACAGGATGGCCGAATCAGCAATCAGGAACTGGCGGAGAAAGTCGCCTTGTCACCGTCGGCCTGTCTGCGTCGGTTGCGCCTGCTGGAAAGCGAAGGAATCATCACCGGCTATCGCGCGGTACTGAATGCCGAACGGTTGGGCATCGAGCTGGAAGCCATCGTCCATGTGTCGTTGCGACAGGACGTCGAGGACTGGCACGAGACCTTCATCAAGAAGGTCCAGCAGTGGCCGGAGGTGGTCACCGCCTATGTCATTACCGGGGCGAGCAACTATGTGTTGCGGGTCCAGGCCCGCAACCTCAAACACTTCTCGGACTTCATCGTCAATCACCTCAACCGCACCGCCGGCGTCACCGACATACGTTCGGAGATCGTCCTGCAGAAAATCAAGGAGCGCGAGCAGTTGCTTGATCTGGTGGTACGCAAGTAAGAGCGCAGCGTTCTTCAGAGCCCGTGCAGGCGCCGGGCCTCCTTGCGCTGCAACGTCATGCTCGGGGTCTCGTCGAACAGTTTGCGGTACTCGGTGGAAAAACGCCCCAGGTGCATGAACCCCCAGCCCATGGCTATCCCGGAAATGTTGCGTGACGAGCCGTGCTCGAGAATCTCCTGGCGTACGGCATTCAGGCGATACTTTTTCAGGTAGGCCATGGGCGACAAGGCGAAGTACTTCCTGAACGCGTCGAACAATTTGAAGCGTGAAACGCCGGCTGCGGCTTCGATGTCCTCCAGGTGCAACGCTTCGCGGGCGTTGTCATGGATGTACTGTCGAGCCCTGACCAGGTAGTGCGGCAACTTCACGCCCAACGCGTTCCGCAGTTCCTGCGAATAGTTGTTGGGCTGGGCGAGGATCAAGCCTTTGATCAGCGAGCTTTCAATGTCCCGGGTGAAGGCCACCTGCTCGAAGAGTTCACTGCTTCGGTCCAGCTCGTCGATGAAATAACGCGCCATGCGCCACCACGACGCCGATGCCCCTTCGATCGCATCCATCATCGGTTCGAAGCGCAGCGGCGCATCCAGCGGCCGTTGCAGCATCCCTTCCAGAGCCTCGCTCATCGCCACTCGGGTAATCACCACCTGGACCTTGCGACAGTCACCGGAAATTGCCAGCAGTTGGTGTTCATTGGGGGAAATGATGACCCCTTGATCGCGGTCGGACCTGACCACGCTGCCCGCCTTGCTCAGCTCCTGTTCGCCCGACAACGGCAGGCTCAGGCTATAGCTGCTGAAGTGCTCGGCGTCTTCGATATCGATGGTGACGTCGGTACCGTATTCGATGGTGCCCAGGGTGGTCGCCATCGATTTGAACATGTTGGCGTTGTGATGAAAGCGGATCCGTTCGGGGGTCGCGCTCACGAGGCGATGGGGTCCGCAGATACCGGACATCCAGCTTCTGGCAGCCTCCAGGTTATCGCTGTCGACACGAATGTCGCGAAACTGCGGATCCACTTTGCTACTCATCAGGGTGCACTCACGGAGTTTGGTTCTGCGCGCTCTGGGGGCGCTTGTCAGGCTGCAAAGGAGCAACTTCCACGCCATAAAACGTCGGCGCCCACTTAACGGATAGTGATTGGCAACTAAGCGGACAAGACATGGCTGGCGAAGCCGCAAAAGCCCTCGATCCGCACTCGACGTCGTGCAAAACAGTATCTGATTGGCGCCATCAGGTGCAGCCGTTTATCACCTGGTGGCGGATTTGTGTCATCGCTGCCCAATCGACTGTTACCTGCCCCCCAATTTTACGGACTGCCTTCGCCAACTTATCGGATAGACCATCACCCGCCCCGCTTCTCTAATGAGCGCACCGATTAGCCGAATAAAAAAAGGTGCACACCATGAGTGGCGAAAGAAACGTCGAGCAATGGAAAACGTTTATCGAAAGCTGCCTGGACTTCCGTCCCGCAGAAGGTGTTTTCCGCATCGCCCGGGAGATGTTCACCGAGCCGCAGCTGTTCGATCTGGAGATGGAACTGATCTTCGAGAAGAACTGGATCTACGCCTGCCACGAAAGCGAACTGGCCAACAACCACGACTTCGTGACCCTGCGCGCCGGCCGCCAGCCGATGATCATTACCCGCGACGGTGAGGGTCAGCTCAATGCACTGATCAATGCCTGCCAGCATCGCGGCACGACGCTGACCCGCGTGGGCAAGGGCAATCAATCGACCTTCACCTGCCCGTTCCATGCCTGGTGCTACAAAAGCGATGGCCGCCTGGTCAAGGTCAAGGCACCGGGCGAGTACCCGGAAGGCTTCGACAAAGCCACGCGCGGTCTGAAAAAAGCCCGCATCCAGAGCTACAAGGGTTTCGTCTTCATCAGCCTGGATGTGCACGCCGACAACAGCCTGGAAGACTTCCTCGGCGATGCCAAAGTGTTCTTCGACATGATAGTCGCCCAGTCGCCCACCGGTGAGCTGGAAGTACTGCCCGGCAAGTCGGCCTACACCTACGACGGCAACTGGAAGCTGCAAAACGAAAACGGCCTCGACGGTTATCACGTCAGCACCGTCCACTACAACTACGTCGCCACGGTGCAGCATCGCCAGCAGGTCAACAGCGACAACGGCAACGCCGCCAGCAGCACCCTCGACTACAGCAAGCTCGGCGCCGGCGACGCCAATACCGATGATGGCTGGTTCGCGTTCAACAACGGTCACAGCCTGCTGTTCAGCGACATGCCCAACCCTTCGGTACGCTCCGGCTACGCGACGATCATGCCGCGGCTGATCGAAGAACATGGCCAGCAAAAGGCCGAGTGGATGATGCATCGCCTGCGCAACCTGAACATCTACCCGAGCCTGTTTTTCCTCGATCAGATCAGCTCGCAATTGCGCATCATCCGTCCGGTGGCGTGGAACAAGACGGAAATCATCAGCCAGTGCCTGGGGGTCAAGAACGAGTCGGACGCCGACCGCGAAAACCGCATTCGCCAGTTCGAGGATTTCTTCAACGTCTCGGGTTTGGGCACGCCGGATGACCTGGTGGAATTCCGTGAAGCCCAGCGTGGCTTCCAGGCGCGCCTGGAACGCTGGAGCGATATCTCCCGCGGCAGTCACCGCTGGGCCAGCGGCGCCACGCCCAACAGCGAAGCGATCGGCATTGCCCCGGCCATGACCGGCACCGAATTCACCCATGAAGGGCTTTACGTCAACCAGCACAGCAACTGGCAGACATTCCTGCTCGACGGCCTGGACGCCAAATCCCTGAAACTCCGTGAGGTGCAATGATGAATGCGCAACTGCAGTACCGGATCGAACAGTTTTTCTATCGCAAATCCGAACTGTGCGACGCCCAGGACTGGGATGCCTATGTCCAGCTGTTCGCCGAACACAGCGAGTTCCACTTGCCGCAATGGGACTCCGAACACGTCTACACCCGCGACCCCAAACGCGAAATGTCGCTGATCTATTACCCCAACCGTTCAGGCCTGGAAGACCGCGTGTTCCGCCTGCGCACGGGCAAGTCCGCGTCCTCGACGCCGATGCCGCGCACCCTGCATCAGATCAGCAACGTGCGGATCGCCCCCCTGGAAAACGATGAACTGCAAGTGCAGTTGAACTGGCACACCCTGTATTACCGCCTGGCCACGACCGAACAGTTTTTCGGCCGTGCGACCTACCGCCTCAAGCCCCACGCCGATAGCTGGCTGATCGTTCGCAAGCATGTGTTGCTGCTCAACGACACCATCAATTCGGTACTCGACTTCTATCACCTCTGAACCCAGGGAGACCGGGCATGAACCATAAAGTCGCGTTCAGCTTTGCCGACGGCAAAACGCTGTTCTTCCCTGTGCAGGCCAATGAAATCCTGCTCGACGCCGCCCTGCGCAATGGCATCAACATCCCCCTGGACTGCCGCGAAGGCGTCTGCGGAACCTGCCAGGGGCGCTGCGAGTCGGGCGATTACAGCCAGGACTATGTGGATGAGGAAGCCCTCTCCAGCCAGGACCTGCAACAACGCAAAATGCTCACCTGCCAGACCCGGGTCAAATCCGACGCCGCGTTCTATTTCGACTTCGCTTCCAGTCTGTGCAACGCCGCTGGCCCCGATCAACTCACGGCAACGGTCACCGAGGTCAAACAGGTGTCGGCCAGCACGGCGATCCTGCATCTGGATCTGGGCGATGCGGGCCAGTCGCTGGATTACCTGCCCGGGCAGTACGCCCGGCTGCAGATTCCGGGGACCGAGAACAAGCGTTCCTACTCCTTCGCCAACCGGCCGGGCGTCAGCAATCGGCTGCAGTTTCTGATTCGCCTGCTGCCCGATGGCGTGATGAGCAACTACATCCGCGACCGCTGTCAGGTGGGTGACCCCATCGTTCTGGAAGCACCGCTGGGGGCTTTTTATCTGCGGCACGTCGCCCGGCCACTGATCCTGGTGGCTGGCGGCACCGGACTGTCTGCCTTGCTGGGCATGCTCGACGAACTCGCTGAACGCGGCTGCGAGCAACCCGTGCATTTGTACTACGGCGTGCGCGATGCGGCCGACCTGTGCGAACAGGCGCGCATCCAGGCGTATACGCAACGCCTCCCGGGGCTGCGATACACCGAGGTGGTCAGCGAACCGTCGCCGCACTGGACCGGCAAGCGCGGCTACATCGCCGAACACTTCGACGTCGCCGAACTGCGCGACGGCCCGGTCGACATGTACGTCTGCGGGCCACCGCCGATGGTGGAGTCGATCAAGACCTGGCTGCAGGCACAAGCACTGGAAAGCGTGCAGCTGTACTACGAAAAATTCACCGAGAGTAACGCCTGACACCCGCTACCGGTGCCCGGTTCCGGATTGCCGATTGGGTCACTCGTATTAATGAGTACCCAACGGCCGCAAAATCGCCCGGACCGGGCTGGCGTCGAGGTTGGCAAAACGTAGCGGCAACGCGATCAACTCGTAATCCCCTTCCGGCACGTCATCGAGCACGACCCCCTCAAGAATGGCCATGCCGTGACGGGCCACGGCTCGGTGCGAATCCATCGTTTTGGATTGCTGCGGGTCCAGTGACGGCGTATCGATGCCGATCAACCTCACACCCAGGCTGGCCAACAAATCGATGGTTTCCCTGGCAACGGCCGTGAACGCCGGATCCCAGGCAGCCAGCGGTGCCTGGCGATAGGTCCGCAGCAGCACACGCTCGGGCACATCGTGCAAACGCCCTTCCAGTTGCCCGGGCTGCACCAGGTCGCCGCTGTCCAGACAATGCAAAACGCGGCAAGGCCCGATATACACATCCAACGCGACCTCACCAATCGCCGCGCCGTCAGCGCTGTAATGCAGCGGCGCATCGACGTGGGCACCGGTGTGCGGTGACAGGGTGATGCGTCCGACATTCACCGGGCACTCGGGACCGTAGGTCCAGACCCGCTCTTCCAGAAAAGGCGTGTCCCCCGGCCAGGTCGGTGTTTTGCTACTCAAGGGTGGACTGATGTCCCACAGTGTCGTGTTTTTTGTCATCGCAAATGCTCAGCGTTTTTACCGAGTGAAATGATACGAGCGACAGCAGTGCAGATTCGTGCAAAAAACCCGGGCAAGCGAGCGGTTTTTCGCACAAACCGCCATGGATGAGCGTGATGGCGGCAGGAAATTTCAACGTGCACCCTTCGACGAGGGGTCTTCACAGGCAGCAACGCGCGATGAAAGATCGGATGACTGTGGTTCAGGCTGACCAGGGTGCTGCCCCGCCCATAACGCGCAGCGTTATGGCCCTCAGTCCGCGACACCCTGACGTCGCTTGCGGAATTCGGCGACCTTATGCCGGTTTCCGCAGAGCGCCATGCTGCACCAGCGTCGTTTGTGCGATTTGGTGCGGTCGTAAAACATCAATGAACATTCGGCGCTTTCGCATTTGCGGACCAGGCTGAAATCGCCTTCGGCCAGCAACTGCGCGGCGGCGTAAGCGAGCCTGCCCAGACGCTGGTGGCCGGCATCGCCCTGGTGCAAGCGATCCAGCACCGGCGCGCCCGCCTCCTCCCACACCAGTTGCGGCACGACCCGCAGCAGAAAGGCATTGAGCACTGCCGGATCCGCCACGCGGTTCTCTCGACGGGCGGCGAGCAGGCCCTCGATGCAGTCGCGCAGCTTGCGCAACCGGGCAAGCAACTGCCCGTCACCCACCGCCACGTCCGTCGCCAGACCGAAACCGATCTGCTCCAGCCAGCGCGCCGCGTCGGCATCGCTGTTGAGCAGGTCGCGCCGCTGGCCATCGACCACCCTTCGGGTGTTCAGCAGATCCAGCGCCGGATGGTCGGCCAGCACCAACGGTACAGGCAAGTCAGGCGTGGCGACGGCGTCAGTCATGGAAATCTCCCGGGAATCGATGCACGGATTGTAACCCACAAAAAATATTTGACCAGTTACAAAGTCTGTGCAAAATGAAAATAGGTAACCCGTATAAATAACTTTAAACAGTTACAATGGAGATCCGCCATGACCACGCTCCCGCACACCACCGTTGTCTGCAAATTCGTCGAAGCCGACGGCATCAGGGTTTTCTACCGCGAGGCCGGTGCGGCCGACGCTCCCGTACTCTTGCTGTTGCACGGCTTTCCCAGCTCGTCCCACCAATTCCGGGACCTGATCCCGCGGCTCGCCGACAAGTACCGCCTGATTGCGCCGGATCTGCCCGGTTTCGGTTTCACCGAGGTGCCCGCCGAACGCCACTACGTCTACACCTTCGATGCCATCGGCGAGACGATCCGCCAGTTCGTCGATGTGCTGGGCCTCAAGCGTTACGGGATGTACTTCTTCGACTATGGGGCGCCGGTCGGCCTGCGCCTGGCGCTGGCGTACCCGGAGCGGGTCAGCGCGATCGTTTCGCAGAACGGCAATGCCTATCTCGAAGGCCTGGGGGATGCCTGGGCGCCGATCCGCCAGTACTGGGACGAGCCGTCCCCCGCCAATCGCCAGGTGATCCACGATGCCATCCTGCACCTGGAAGGCACGCGCTGGCAGTATGTGGAAGGCGTGAACAACCCCGATCTCATTGCACCCGAGGGTTATCATCTGGACGCGCTATTGCTGGAACGGCCCGGTAACAAGGACATCCAGCTCGACCTGTTTTATGACTACCAGAACAACCTGAAGCTGTACCCGGCGTTCCAGCAATTCTTGCGCGATGCCCAGGTGCCGACGCTGGCGATCTGGGGCAAGGGCGATCCGTTTTTCATTCCACCAGGTGCCGAGGCCTACAAGCGTGACAACCCCGATGCGGTGGTCGAGATGCTCGATACCGGCCACTTCGCGCTGGAGACCCACGCCGTGCAGATTGCTCAACGGATAGTCGAGGTGGTGGGCAGCCATCTCGACTGAGAGGTGCACAGACGAGGCGTGGTCCACATCCACTCGACCCACCGAGTGGCATTGACGCTGGCCGGTGTCTGGCACGAGGATGACACCCTGCTGCCGCTGACGCCCTGGCAGGTGATGAAGGTCGGGCGCATCCCGCTTGAGCGTCCCGGCTCACCGAAGCCTGATGCGCAATACGAAACCGGCTCCGCTGCACCAGGCGGCGCTGGATGAATTGCACGAAGCCTTTGGTGTGCAGTGGTAAACCACAGATTGATTTTTTGACCGCAGGAGTCTTCATGCCTCGTTTCGCTGCCAACCTCAGCATGCTCTACCCCGAACATGACTTTCTTGACCGTTTCGCCGCCGCCGCAGCCGATGGTTTTCAGGCCGTGGAATACATGTCCCCCTACGACTACAGCCCACAGCAATTGAAACAGCGGCTCGACGACAATGGCCTGGTCCAGGCCCTGTTCAACGCACCGCCTGGCAATATCGCGGCCGGCGAAAAAGGCACCGTGTCCTTGCCAGGCCGTGAGTCGGAGTTCCGCGCCGGTTTCGACAAGGCCCTGGAATACGCCACGGTACTGGGCAACGACCGCATCCATGTCATGGCCGGCCTGCTGGCCAACGAAGCGGATCGCGCCAGGCACCAGCAAACCTACCTGGAAAACCTCAGCCACGCAGCGACACAAGCGGCCAAGGCTGGCATCACCGTATTGCTGGAGCCGATCAACACCCGCGACATGCCGGGGTTCTTCCTCAACCACCAACATCAGGCCCAGGCCGTCTGCAAAGCGGTCGGCCAGGCGAACCTCAAGGTCCAGTTCGACGTCTACCATTGCCAGATCGTCGAGGGCGACGTGGCGACGAAGCTGCGACGGGATATCGCCGGCATCGGCCATATCCAGATCGCGGGCGTGCCGGATCGCCACGAACCGGACATGAACAACGAGCTGAACTATCCCTACCTGTTCAAGCTGATCGATCAACTGGGGTACACCGGTTGGGTGGGTTGCGAGTACAGGCCGCGCGGCGACACCTCCAAGGGCTTGCAATGGCTGCGCGATTGGCAGGGTCGGTCAAGCCAAGGCCAGGCATAGACAGCTTTTCATCATTGGGACACCAGGACGCCGGGGCAGCAGGAGGCATGCAATGGAACTGAAGTTCAGTCACATCGATGTACTGGTCAAGAATCTCGACGAAGCCTGTGCCTACTACGCGCAGATACTGAACGCCAGGATCTCCAAGACACTCGTCTGGGAACGAGGTGGCCTGCACGTGCGCTACGCGATTGCGCTGATCGGTCAAGAGCGTTTCATGCTGGTACAGCCGCTGGCCGGGAACCTGAGGGAGCTACTGGACGCCTCGGGTGAAGGGATGATTTATCGCCACTGCTATTCGACCCCCGACATCGAGAAGGCCTATGACGAATTGATGGTCGCCGGTGTTCAGCCAGAAGATGAAAACGGCAAGCCATTGGCCCGCGCGAACCTGCAATCCCCGTCCGGGACACGCATCATCTGGTTGCCCAAGCGCTTCGGGCACTTCTCAATCGAAATCCTGGAAGACAAGGCGCTAGAGGCATTTGTAGAGGCTGCATTTGCCTGAGTGACGGGGCAATGAACGTCTGCTTGCGGCTGTGGGTTCTTCCAATACGCCCCTTTGACCAACAGGCAGATTAAGTGTCATGGGTGCTGGAGAATCTTTAAACCTGTTGGCTATGTAGACAAGGAGCAACTGTTCTTTTACGACGAGCGAAAAGAACTAGCCTGATTCGATGGAGGAGTACTTTCAACCTTCGTTAGGGCATTCCAATGAACACAACCACCCTGGAGACGGACTATCTGGTTGTTGGCGCGGGGGCAACCGCCATGGCCTTCGTCGATACGTTGCTCGATCAATCGGATGCAAGTGTGCTGATGGTGGATCGACACGCTCAACCGGGTGGACACTGGAACGATGCCTACTCGTTCGTCCGCTTGCACCAGCCGTCTGCCTTCTATGGTGTCAACTCCTGCGAGTTGGGGTCCGGGCAAAAGGACGAATCCGAATGGGGCGGTGGCTTATATGAATTGGCCTCAGGCAGCGAGGTTGTCAGTTACTTCGATCAGCTCATGCAGCATCGATTCTTGCCATCAGGTCGGGTGCACTATTTTCCGATGCACAACTACGAAGGTGATCGCAGCGATAGTCATTGCATCACCTCCTTGCTTACCGGCGAAAGCAAGGCTGTCCGGGTACGAAGGAAGCTGGTGGATGCGACTATGGCACAGACAGCCGTTCCTTCGACCCATCCACCGCATTACCGGGTCGAGCCCGGTATACGGTGCATACCACTCAACGACTTGCCAAAGGTCGGACAGCCTTGCTCGCGTTACGTGGTGGTGGGGGGAGGAAAGACCGGTATCGATGCCTGCCTGTGGCTGCTGCAAAATGGCGTGGCACCCGGCAGGATTCAATGGATCGTTCCAAACGCCCCCTGGCTGTTGGATCGCGCCAACTTTCAACCCGGCCAGGAGAATGTTGTACGAACGATCGGCAGTCTCGCGAACCAGTTCGAAGCGATAGGTGCTGCAGATTCGATCCCGGACCTCTTCCTCAGACTCGAAAGTGCCGGCGAACTGTTGCGCATCGATCAAGCCGTCGAGCCCACCGCCTTCCGCGCTGCGACCATTTCACAGGGGGAATTGCGTGCGCTGCGGCGCATAAGCAATGTCGTGCGCCTGGGGCGGGTTTGCGCGATTGAAGCCAGCCGTATATCCCTCGAAAGGGGCAGCATCGCTGCAGATCCCGACGCCCTTTATATCGACTGCAGCGCCAGCGCTGTCCCGATTATTCCTGAGGGAAGCGTGAAAGCGTTTGATGGCAATCGTATCAACCTGGTGACAGTCAGCAGTTATCAGATCCTGTTCAGTGCCGCAGTCATCGCCTACGTGGAAAGCCACCTCGACGATCAGATGCAGATGAACAAACTATGCGGGTTTGTCCCATTGCCACGCTCACCGGTGGACTGGGTCAGGATGTGGGCCGCTTATCTTGGCAATCAACGGCAATGGAAGCACCATGCGGGGCTGTCCAACTGGCTTGCGCAGTGCCACTTGCACCTTTTGCCAACCGTGTTGAGAAGCCTGCAGGAGGGGGATCCTGAAAAGCTTGCAGTGTTGAACCGATTTACTGAAGCCAGAAAAAAAGCCCTGGAAAACATGCCCAGACTCTTGCAGGCCGTAGCAGGTTTAGCGCAGGAGTCCTGAGCGACTGTCCACCTTGAGTGACCCAGCCCCCGCGTTTGACATGGCCTATGTTCGCTAGCGAACAGACTTCACCGCGATGAATCATCCACACTCGTCGGTGGAATGCAGCGCCCGGCGGCGCAATGCCCCGCACACCTGGCCTGGCGTAGAACCGCCTTCATTCCACAAGCGACCTGCCCGGCGCGGGTCGTACGAAGGAATTCATGCAAAGTATCCTGACTCGCACACTGTCCCACCGACTCCATCGTGTCGCTGTTGTATGTGATGGAGAACGGCCAAAAGCAGACGGTCTGCCTTTGGGCAACTCCCAGCTAACAGCAATCGTTGGGCAAATGGACTGAATTTGTTGAAGGCTACGCAACGCCGGTACGCCGGTTGAGTTGCTTCGGACGCTCTGACCCTTTTTCGGAGGGTGTTTCTCGTTAGTCGGCAACATAGCCTTTATTGGGGTGGTTTTTCTGCAGTGGCACCAGCCAAAGCGTCATATGTTCACTATTGCTCGTCATAATGACCAATAACTCGTCAAATCAACGCATTCTGCGTCTTATTGTCGTACACGATTGCCTCTAGACTCCTCTCCCCGGGTGCACTAGCTCCTTGTTCGCCAAGAGCGCGAGCTGTTGGGTATTGCTTTTTCCAAAGTGAGATCCATAGCCGTGCTCATGTGCCACAAGCGCTTATTTTGGTCCTTAGGAATAAAAACAATGAAAAAAACATTTCTGACCTTTTCTGCATTGGCTTTGTGTGTGACTGCCGGTTCTGCACTGGCGAAGGAGTACAAGGAGTTGCGTTTTGGCGTCGACCCTTCTTATGCGCCGTTCGAATCCAAGGCTGCCGATGGCAGCCTGGTGGGTTTCGATATCGACTTGGGCAACGCGATCTGCGCTGAGCTGAAGGTCAAGTGCAAGTGGGTCGAAAGCGACTTCGACGGCATGATTCCCGGCCTCAAGGCCAACAAGTTCGACGGCGTGATCTCCTCCATGACCGTTACCCCGGCGCGTGAGAAGGTCATCGACTTCTCGAGCGAGCTGTTCTCTGGCCCGACCGCGCTGGTATTCAAGAAAGGTGCGGCCGTCGGCACCGATCCGGCCTCCCTCAAGGGCAAGAAAGTCGGCTACGAGCAAGGCACCATCCAGGAAGCCTACGCCAAGGCGGTGTTGGACAAGGCCGGGGTAGAAACCCAGGCGTACGCCAACCAGGACCAGGTCTACGCTGACCTGATCTCCGGACGTCTCGATGCCTCGATCCAGGACATGCTGCAAGCCGAGCTGGGTTTCCTGAAGTCGCCACCAGGCGTCGACTTCCAGGTCAGCGAGCCGGTCGAAAGCCCGCTACTGCCAGCCAAAACCGCCGTGGGCCTGACCAAAGGCAACGCCGAGCTCCAGGCCTTGCTGAACAAAGGTATCAAGGCCCTGCACGAGAATGGCACCTATGCGGCCGTCCAACAGAAGCACTTTGGCGATCTGAATCTGTACAGCGGCAAATAATGACCCTGCGCCCATTTGCGGATGGGTCCTTTTTTGATTGATGTAGGGCTGCCCAATGCTAGAAAACCTGTTGACGATTCTGGGGCTGTCAGGCTTCAGCCTCAAGGGCTTCGGCCCGCTGCTGCTGCAAGGCTCGTGGATGACTGTCAAATTATCCTTTCTGTGCTTGCTGGTAAGCGTTGGCCTGGGCCTGATCGGCGCCAGTGCCAAGCTTTCAAGATCGGCACTGCTACGCGTCCCTGCGCAGGCCTACACCACGCTGATCCGCGGAGTGCCGGACCTGGTGCTGATGCTGCTGATTTTCTACAGCCTGCAAACCTGGCTGACCTCGTTCACCGATTTCATGGAATGGGAATACATCGAGATCAACCCCTTCAGCGCCGGGGTCATTACCCTGGGTTTCATCTACGGGGCGTATTTCACTGAAACCTTCCGCGGCGCCATCCTCGCCGTACCGCGAGGGCAGATGGAAGCGGCCACCGCCTACGGCCTGACCCGAGCCCAGCGCTTTCGCTTAGTGGTGTTCCCGCAAATGATGCGCTTTGCCCTGCCGGGCATCGGCAACAACTGGATGGTGATTCTCAAGGCCACCGCGCTGGTGTCGATCATTGGCCTGGCTGATCTGGTCAAGGTGGCTCAGGACGCGGGCAAGAGCTCCTATCAACTGTTCTTCTTCCTGCTGCTGGCCGCCCTGATCTATCTGGTGATAACCACCGTTTCGAACTACGTCTTGCGCCGGATGGAAATCTTCTACGCCGCAGGCACCCGGGAGGCCGTGCGATGATCGAGCTACTGCAGGAATACTGGAAACCGTTCCTGTTCCAGGACGGCAATCACATCACCGGGCTGGCCATGACCCTCTGGCTGCTCAGCGCCTCGATCTTCTTCGGCTTCGTGATGTCGATCCCGCTGTCGATTGCCCGGGTCTCAACCAATGTCTGGGTGCGCTGGCCGGTGCAGTTCTACACCTATCTGTTTCGGGGTACGCCACTCTATATTCAGCTGCTGATTTGCTACACCGGCATTTACAGCCTGGCCGCCGTGCGCGCTCAGCCAGTACTGGATGCGTTCTTTCGCGATGCAATGAACTGCACCATCCTGGCCTTCGCCCTGAACACCTGCGCCTACACCACGGAGATCTTCGCCGGGGCCATTCGCAGCATGAACCACGGCGAAGTCGAGGCCGCCAAGGCTTACGGCCTGACCGGCTGGAAGCTGTATGCCTATGTGATCATGCCATCGGCCCTGCGTCGTTCGCTGCCTTACTACAGCAACGAAGTGATTCTGATGCTGCACTCGACCACCGTGGCCTTCACCGCGACCATCCCGGACATCCTGAAAGTCGCACGGGACGCCAACTCGGCGACCTTCCTGACCTTCCAGTCGTTCGGCATTGCCGCGTTGATCTACCTGGCCGTCACTTTCTCTCTGGTCGGCCTGTTCCGCCTGGCAGAACGCCGCTGGTTGTCTTTCCTCGGCCCGGCTCACTAATTCAGGATGCTTGTTCATGTACAAACTGACCGTTGAAAACCTGCACAAAAGCTACGGCAACCATGAAGTCCTCAAGGGCGTTTCGCTAAACGCCAAGACCGGCGACGTCATCAGCCTGATCGGCGCCAGTGGTTCGGGCAAGAGCACCTTTCTGCGCTGCATCAACTTCCTGGAAACGCCCGACGACGGCGCCATGAGCCTGGACAACCAGCCGATTCAAATGGTCCATGACCGCCACGGCATGCGGGTGGCCGACGCCAATGAACTGCAACGCCTCCGTACTCGCCTGGCGATGGTGTTCCAGCACTTCAACCTGTGGAGCCACATGACGGTGCTGGAAAACATCACCATGGCCCCACGCCGGGTGCTGGGCGTCAGCAAGAAAGATGCAGAGGAACGCGCCCGGCGCTACCTGGACAAGGTGGGCCTGCCGTCGCGGGTGGCCGACCAATACCCCGCGTTCCTCTCGGGTGGCCAGCAACAGCGGGTCGCCATTGCCCGTGCCCTGAGCATGGAACCGGAGATCATGCTGTTCGACGAACCGACTTCGGCCCTGGACCCGGAACTGGTGGGCGAAGTGCTCAAAGTGATCCAGGGCCTGGCCGAAGAAGGCCGCACCATGATCATGGTGACCCACGAAATGAGCTTTGCGCGCAAAGTGTCGAACCAGGTGCTGTTCCTGCACCAGGGGCGGGTCGAAGAACAGGGGGCGCCCGAGGACGTATTGGGCAACCCAAAAAGCGAACGCCTGCAGCAGTTCCTCAGCGGCAATCTGAAATAAGGGGCGCTATTGGCACAACTCACCATTTGAGCGACTGGCCAGCCGCTCAAATGTGCGCTGAAGATGCTTAGGTATGGTCAGCGGTGTGATCATTCTGATGTACCTGGCCTCCAGATTACTGGCCTTGGCCTTACTTTCCGGACATATGAGACTGGATCAAGCGCCCGTCAAAAGACTTAGTGGCGAAGGGCTTTCTGACTGGTTTTCTCAATCCGTAGGGTTGCTGGTCTATTTAGGGGGCTACGCAGCATGCGCCCGTAGCGTAGAGGTACCAGATTGGGTTGCCGGTAACGGTTTGACTCTTCCAACGTTTCATTGGGGTCATGATGCTTACGCGCAGTTTCCATTCGGCGTGTAACGAATACGGCAGGCTCTATCTCAATCGCTCACCAGCGCTCATACGCTCTTTACGCGAGCGAAAAACGGGTTCATTTATTGTGGCGGTGAGTTTGTTGACTGTTACGTTGGCTGGCTTTTTCTTACGGGGCGACATCTCCACTCCTTTGCAGCAAACTGGCCGATGCCCAAGCGTATCGATACAAGCATAGCCCCCCTGACTCCACCCAAAAAAAAGACGGCCCGAAGGCCGCCAAAGTACTGCATGGAGTTAGTTTGCGGGTGGCTGTTCAGGATGCTTGCCAGCCTGCACCGGCGGTAGCAGCCATGCCGCCAGTGCCGGTAGCAACAGGATGGCGCCCCAGACATTGACCAGGAACATGAACGCCAACAGCACGCCCATGTCGGCCTGGAACTTGAGGGTGGAAAACACCCACGTGGACACGGACACCGTCATTGTCATGGCGGTGAACAACGAGGCAGTGCCACGCTGCTTTAGCGCTTCGACAAACGCCTGACGCAGGTCCGAATGACGTGAATGCATTTCGTGCTTGATCCGCTCGAACAAGTAAATGCCGTAATCCACGCCGACCCCGACGCCCAGAGCCACCACCGGTAGCGTGTTGACCTTCAGACCAATACCCAGCCATGCCATCAACCCGTTGCACAGCACCGTGACCAGCGCCAGTGGAAGGATGATGCACAGGGTGATACGCAGCGAGCGAAAGCTCAGCAGGCAGAGTAAGGTCACCGAGCCGAAAAGCGCGAGATTCACCCACTTGTCCGCCGCCTCGACCGCCTCATTGGTCGCGGCCATTACCCCGACATTGCCACTGGCCAGTTGAAAACGGAGGTCATCGCCGTCGTGGGTTACCTTGAACGCCTTGATCCGTTCGATGATGTTGCTGATAGTCGAGGCCTGGTGATCTTCGGTGTACAACGAGATCGGCATGGCACTGCAGGTGGAGTTCATCAGTTCATTGCCAAGGCGCGTAGCGAACCCCACGCCTTGGGCAATTTGCGCCTGCTCCTCGGGAATGGTGCGCCATTTGATGAAGGTTTCCGCGTAGCCCTGGGTGATCTGCCCGACATAGCCCGCCAGCCCTCGCACCGTACCGACACCTGGGGTCTGCTTCATCTCGAATTCGAAATCTTCGACTTTGCCCAGAATGTTGCGATCAACACAGGGCGACTCGTTGCCCTTTGCCTCAACCACCACCTGCAACAGGTCAACGCCGATGGCGAAGTTACGGGTGACCATCGCCACGTCCTGGTTATAACGCGAATCGGCACGCAGCTCCGGGACACCCTGCCCCGTGTCTCCCACCTTCAACTTTCCCGCCTGCCACATGCCGACGCCGAGCAGAACCATCGCAATCAGGATGACCGGCACACTGCCCTTGCGGGTTGCCAATCCCCCCAGGTGCTCCCACAACCAGTCCCCAGAGGTTTCCTTGCCCCGCAGGCGCTCGGCATCCTTGGCCGAAATGCGCATGTAAGACAGCAGGATCGGCAACAGCAGTTTGTTGGTGAGGATCATCAGGCTGACCCCCAAGGTCGCGGTGATGGCCAGTTCCCGCACCATCTCGATCTGCACGAAGGCGATTACCAGAAAACCCAGTGCATTGGCCAGCAGCGCCATGGCACCTGGAATGAAGAGTTTCTGGAAGCAATTGCGCGAAGCGGTAATGCTGTCGTGACCATGCAACACCTCCAGTTTCCAGGCGTTGGTCATCTGCACCGCATGGGAGACACCAATGGAGAAAATCAGGAACGGCACCAAAATCGACATGGGGTCGAGGGCCAACCCCAACAGCGGCAGTAGACCCAGTAGCCATACCACCGGGACCATGGCGCAAACCAATGCCCAGGACGTCAGCATCAGCGAACCGCAATACCAATAAAGCAACAGTGCGGTGATCACGAAGGCCACGGCGAAGAACAGCAGCACCCCGGCGGCACCGTCTGCGATATCCCCGGTCGACTTGGCGAAACCAATGATGTGCACGCTGACGCCATCTTTTTCGTGCTTGGCGCGAATCGCCTCCAGGGACTGGCTGACCGCTTGCAGATCCAGGCGCAAGCCGGTCTCCGGGTCCACTTCCTGCAAGTTCGCCACCACCATGGCGGCGCTCAAGTCATTGGAGACGATACGGCCGACCCAATCGGACTTCAGCACATTTTCGCGCACCGCCTTCAGTTGCTCTGGAGTACCGGAGAAGTCGGCCGCAACAATGTTGCCGCCCCTGAAGCCGTCTTCTACCACCTCGTTGTAGCGCACATTGGAGGTGAACAACGAAGTGACCGAGCTACGCTCGACGCCCTTGATGTAGAAAACTTCCTCGGTGACCTGATGCAAGCTCTCCATGAATCCGGGGTCGAAGATCTCGCCCTTTTCGTTCTTCAACGCCAGCAATACTTTGTTGGCGCCGCCGAAAACCGACTGATACTTGAGAAAGGACTGCATGTACTCATGCTGCAGCGGGATCATCTTGGAAAAGCCCGCCTCCACACGCAGCCGTGTGGCGGTGAAGGTAAACAGCAGCGTCAATAGAATGAAAAAAATCAGAAGCGGGCGACGCCAGTGAAAAATCCACCAGGACACCTGACCGACCAGACTACGGGAGAAGTGGTGGCGGTCGAGCACCTGAACGTCGCCCACAAGCTCGAGCCCCTGATTGTCGTGGTACTTACTCATAGAAACCTCAATTGGCTGTCGCTTGCGTCAAGCTCAGAGACTGAACACCGGCATCGCCCACGGCCAGGGCACCGCCGGTCACCGCAACGATCTGCGAGAGCCCGCCACGGGCGGTGTGACTCAGCTCAAAGCTTTTGCCATCGTCGTTACTCAGTGCCAGCAGCCCGGCATTGCCGACCAGGGCGATACGCCCGTCAGGCAAAACCTGCCCCCCTTGCAGTGCAACCTTGGCGTCCAGGGGAATCAGCTGCCAGGTATCTCCCTGATCGTTTGAGCGATACAGATTGCCGCGCATGCCGAAAGCCAACAGCGCACCACTTGGCGTCTGCAGTCCGCCAAAAAAAGAACCCTCGTAAGGGGATTGCAACGCGTCCCAGTTCAGCCCCAGGTCACGCGAGCGCAGCAAGGTGCCGGACTCGCCGAAAAGAAACAGGTCACAACCGACCTTCAGCACTTTGGCGATGTGCCGATCAAAGTCCTCCCCCATCACCGTTTTCTTGCTCCAGCTCAAGCCAGCGTCGACGGATTCCAGATAGTGACCGAATGCGCCATAGGCGACGAAATGCTGGCCGCCCAGGTAGGTGACACCGAACAGCGAATCATGACCGATACCGTCCACCCCTACGGCTGTCCATTGCTGACCGCCATCGGTGGTGCGCAACAGGGTCGCGCCATGTCCAACGGCGATGCCCAGTCGGTCGTTGGCGAACGCAAGCCCGGTCAGCGTTCGATCGGCTGGCGTATGAATGCCCTGCCAATGTTGCCCTTCATCCGCGGAACGCAGGATCCAGCCGCGCTCGCCGGCACTGAACAGTTGACTGCCCACGCGCTGGATATCGAGCAGGATGATTCGCTGTGAATTGATCCCGGTCTGGATCGAGCCAGGCGTCTCGGCATGTACAGCAGATGCCGCGATGAGTGCCGCCCACAACACCCTGTGAACGGACTTGCCCAAAATAGCCATTGGCCGCTCCTCTCTTGTATTTGTAATAGACGACCCGCAATCGGGTCGCCTTGAGACTGCCTGAGGGCTTAGTGACCCGCGCGACGCAGGGCATCGGGCTGGAAGTCGGCCTGACGTCCCTTGACGCCGAACTTCCAGGGTTGCTTGACCTCATTGTCCAGGCCCGAGACCATGTAGTTGCCGTTGCTCAGGTCATGGAAGATGTTGGCGCGGTACCACGGTACACCGACGTCGTAGAACTGGATCGTCGGGTGCACGCCAATGCGCCATAGCTGGCCGCGAGTGTCGTAGGCGTCTTCGAGCAACACGGTCCAGCTGTCCTCGTCGAGATACATCACGCGCTTGCCGTAGATATGCTTCTGCCCGGCCTTGAGCGTGCCCTCGACGACCCACGTACGGTGGAGTTCGTAGCGCATCAGGTCGGCATTGACGGTGCCTTTTTGCAGGATGTTTTCGTATTTCAGCGACTTGTCGGACAGCTTGTAGTCGTTGTACGGAACATAAATTTCCTGCTTGCCGACCAGTTTCCAGTCATAGCGGTCGGGCGCGCCGTTATAGCCGTCGTACTGGTCGGTCACCCGCATGCTCTCGGTGCCATCGCTGACGTTGTCATACGCCAGGTCCGGCGCGCGGCGCACACGACGGGCACCGGCGTTGTAGATCCAGGCCGAGCGCGCTTCCTTGACCTGGTCCACCGGTTCGCGCACCAGGTAGACCGTGCCCTGCAACGTGGCCGGTTCGAGGAAGTAGCCCAGGAAGGAAAACAGGTGGTTGTCCATACTGCGATCCATGTTCTGGTCGAACACGCGGTTCTCGCGGAAACCGACCTTGTAGAACTCGCCGCTGCTACGTACCGGGAACCAGTGATAGGTCCGCTCGAAGCCACCGCCCAAGTAGCGAACCAAGTGGTTCCAGATTGCTTCCTGACCGTTCTTCGGGATCGGGAACGGTATGTTCGAGCCATTGAGGTTGCTCAGACCGAAACCCTGCAACTCGACCTGAGTGGACTGAGTCTTGGCTTTGGCGGTGACTTCAGCCGGCAGTGCGGCGGTGCGCCGGGTCTGGTAGATCGGCATCTTGAAGTTGTCATACTTCTTCAACAAAGCCAGGGTGCCGGGCGACAGCTTGTCTTTGTATTGATCGGCATTGGCCGCGGTGATCACCATCTGCGGCTTGTCTTGCGGGAACGGATCAACGTAGCCCTTCTCCGGACTCCAGCCTGCCGGAGGAGCCGTCAGGCCGCCCTGCCAGGCTGGAATGCTGCCATCGGCATTGCCGGCCTTCTCGGCGCCAACCGGAGTGAGGTCGTTACCAAGGCGCGCAGCCTCTGCGTCGGTCAATTTGGCGAAAGCGTCGTTCCCGCCAAGCAACAGTGCGATGGCAATAGCCAGGGCACGCGGGGTGTGGCAAGTCTTTATTGTTTTCATGCCTTGTTCCTCATCAGAACTTGTAGCTGTAATTCATCGAGTAGTAGTCCCGGTCACGCAACGGGTCGTACTTGGCGTCGTTGTTGTACGTCACATAGTTGAACTCCAGGCTGTGGGCCTTCAGGTAGTCGAAACGAACGCCGGCACCGACGGTAAACCGGCCTTCGTTGAACTGACCGTCCATCGAAACCCCTTCCACGTCCTGCCCCAGAAACAAACTCGGGTAAGTGCTGACGCCTACGCCCAACAGGTCCGGGTACTCCAGTTGCCCTCGCAATCTGTAGCCCCAGGCGAAGTCGGTGATGTAACCGTCGTTCTTGCAGCCGTCGGGTTGCGGGTTGGTCGCAGTGCCGCAGAGGTTCCCGCCATAGCTGGGCGCCGAACCCGGGCCAAAGATGAAACCGCGACCGTAACGAATGTCGCTGTCACCCTGAGGGATGTCGTTCCACTGGAAGGCCACTTCACCGGCCACCTGCAGGCTCGATGCGCCCAGAACGTTGGGGAACAGGTTGATGCCGTTGATCTGCAGCTGGGTTTTGTCGAAGCGGTCATACCCGGTGATATAGGCATTCGGGCCAGCGGCTCGCGCGCCCGCACCTTGCGGCCCCACCCCTTGGGCAGCGGCGGCAAGCAGGTCGTTGCCGTTACGTTGTACCGGCGTGTTTGGCGAGTAGCTCAGTTCCGCACCGACCGACCAACTGGCCAGCGTGGTGGCGGCGCTCAGGCCATACAGGTGGATGTCTTCGGGATACTCCCAGAAGGCAGTCGTCGAGGTCGCACCGAACGGCAGATTTTCATGGACCTGCACCGGGTTGAGGAAGGGTGCTCGCGCCCCGGCGGGAATTCGGCCCCAATCGCCGCTTTGGGCGGAAATGATTGGCGTACGCGAGTGGATGGTCATGGCGTAGGCACCAAGCTCCGTGTCGATCGATTCGACCAGATAGTGCAGCGCCACCCCCCATTGCCCCGAATCCCGGGCTTCATCGCCAGTGCTCAGTGGGACGTTCATGCCATTGCGAAAGCCGACCGGGTTGCTGACGTTAGGCAGCGACGTGGCCATGGTGCAACCACCCGGATGAGTCGAAATGATGGTTTCGGTGGTCGACCAGTAGTTGCCACAGCCCTCAACGGCAGTAGGCTCCCACTTGAACTGGTAGAACGCATCCAGCGACAGCCCGTCACTCAAGCCGAAGCTGCTGGAAATCATCCACACCGGCAGCAACGCTTCCTTGACCTCGGTGCCCGGACGGCGCAGTGAAGGAACGTCGATCGGGTTGATCTGGTTGAGCCCCTGAACAAAGATGCTCTCGCCCCAGTTCAGCACCTGGCGACCCAGGCGCACCTGCAGCGGGTGATCGTCCAGGTGGTAGGTGTCGTAGACGTAGGCGTCGAGCAGGTAAACGCCTTTGTTCCTTTGCAGGTCGTCAAAGCCGTTATCGGACAATGGCTTTTTCTGGTAACCATTGGCCTGGTTGCCAAAGTGCACGTCTTCGTCTTCCAGCGCCTGGTCGTACCAGCCCTTCACGCGCAGCATGCCGCCCATGTCGCCGTTGTGCAGGTTCAGTTCGGTGAGGAACTTGCCGATGGTAGAAAACCGGTCGCCGCGATCGTAGTTGAGGTTGCCGCCATCGGTATTGGAACCGCCCAGGCCGTCGGTCTTGCCGATCACCTGTCCGTCGAGTCGACTGTACAACTCGTTATCACGCCCTTCGGCGCGCCAGCTGCTACCAACGGAAAGTGTGGTGTCGAGGCTCCCCGACCAACCGCTCTCGGTATCAAAATTGAATGCCTGGGCATTGCCGGCGCCCACTCCGAGAATTCCAAGCACGACTGCCTGACCAAGCTGATGCCGGACAAAGCCTGTTTGTGGCGAACTTATTCTTATCATTGTTCACATTCCTAAATAATCCCGACGCTACGGTTCAACCCACCACTCTTTGGCTCTTGGATTCCCTGTGAAAAAACCTCCCTCCCCAACCACCCGGCCGCCAGAGACTGGCCGGACAAGTAAACATTGACTGCGCAGCGCTTAACCCTCCCGAGATGGGAGGGGGTTGGGAGGGAGACAGGAAAGGGAGTCACACCGCACTGGCGAATGGGGAATGCAGGCGCACGCCGCTGCCGGCTGTTGCGCACAACAGCCGGGGCGAATCAAGCAGGAAGGGAGAAACAACCGGGGCGCAAAGCCCGTCCACAAGAGCTCATCAATGACTTGGCAGTGGCCAGCTCAAGTCATCCATGGTCGATTGCACCCGG
Organism: Pseudomonas sp. FW305-70; assembly: GCF_058783925.1. Taxonomy (NCBI): domain Bacteria; kingdom Pseudomonadati; phylum Pseudomonadota; class Gammaproteobacteria; order Pseudomonadales; family Pseudomonadaceae; genus Pseudomonas; species Pseudomonas sp. FW305-70. The sequence continues at coordinate 43,692 of NZ_JBYSYZ010000029.1, read as the reverse complement.
AGATGGATCGCTCAACCAACACGCCGTGAACTGCCCTGCCAGAACGGTTCACGCAGTTCACTCTTGAGCACCTTGCCAGCGCCCGACAGCGGTAACGCAGCACGGAACTCCACGCTTTTCGGCGCCTTGTAGCCAGCGATCTGACGCTTGCAATGGGCGATCAATTCTTCGCCATTCGGTTCGGCGCCAGGCTTGAGTACCACCACGGCATGCACCGCCTCGCCCCATTGCTCGCTAGGGATCCCGATCACCGCGCACATGGCGATATCCGGGTGGCTGCACAAGGCATTCTCGACCTCCGCCGAGAACACGTTTTCGCCACCGGTGACGATCATGTCCTTGAGGCGGTCGACAATGAAGATGTAGCCATTTTCGTCCATCCTGGCCCCGTCCCCCGTACGCAACCAGCCATCGCCAGGCAGAGCCGCCAGGGTTTGCTCGGGTTTGTTCAGGTACCCGCTCATTGCATTCGGACCCCGAACGACGATTTCACCGATGCTGCCACGTGGCACCTCACAGCCATCGTCGTCGACGATCTTGACTTCCACCGCCCGGGTGGCACGACCACAGGAGCGCAGCATGCCGGCAGCGGCGGCCGCCGCGGTGTGCTGAGCCGGGCCGAGCAGCGAAACAATGGGCGACATCTCCGTCTGGCCATAAGCCTGGAACAGCTGCAGTTGCGGCAGCATGGCCTGCAGGCTCCACAGCGTCTGCTCCTGAATGGGCGAAGCGCCATACACCAGGTGCTGCAAGGAGGACAGGTCGTAATTGCCCACCTCGGGATGATTGATCAACAACTGAATCATGGTCGGCACCAGCATGGCCACCTGAATGCCGTGACGCTGAATCGCCGCCATCGCTTCGGCCGGCTGGAACGCCGGCAGTATGACGTGCGTCGCGCCTTCGAGCACACCGACATAACCGGTGGACATGTCCGCAAGATGGAACATCGGTGCTGCGCGCAGCATGACCGAATCAGGCGGTACCAGGCCCTCGACATCCAGCGCAATCTGGCTGCTCCAGAAGGCCGTATGACTGATCATCACGCCCTTGGGAAAACCCGTGGTGCCGCCGGTATAGAACACACCAAGGAGTGAATCGCCGCCACGGCGGGCATCCTCCATGGGCGAGGCCTGGGCAATCAGCGTTTCGTAATCCAGCATCGCATCCGGCGTGGTGCCGTCACCGACGTAGATGACATGACGCAACGAAGGAACCTGCCTGGATAACCGCAGACCAATGTCCTTGAAGGTCTCGTCAACCAACAGTACCGAGGTTTGCGAATCGGTCAGGGCATAAGCGTTCTCCTCCGCACTCCAGCGTGTGTTGCAAAGATTGAGAACGGCATCGGCCCAGGGCACGGCGAAGCAATATTCGAGGTAACGATCAGAGTTCAAACCCAGCATGGCGACGCAATCGCCACTCTGTACGCCAAGCTCACGCAACGCTCCGGCCAGTCTCGCAACACGCTCGACAAACTGCTGCAGAGTGCGACTGCGATCGCCGTAGATCGTCATTAATCGCTCGGGCGCGCACTGTAGATTACGGTGCAAGGGCTGAGTGAAGTACATGGTCTCTCCTGAAGTTGCAGCTATTGTTATTGTCCGTGCCTTGACGGCAGGAGACGGCAATGCCGGGCGCTCACAGCGTGGGTGCAGGAGCATTGCAGGTCTGGAGCCATCTGCGCTCACATGAACCCTGCATGCACGGTTTCACCACCGTTACCCGGCACCCTACTCGAAGGTGAATGCTGGTAACCCTCCCATCTAGGGAGGGGTGGTGGCGCGGTTCGCCGGTTCAATACCTGGACTTTTGCGAGGGTGCCAAGGCGATGCTGCGTTAGTTAAGCAAGCCGACTTGCCGTGCCTTGCTCACTGCATCCTCGCGAGAAAAGGCACCCAACTTGCCGAAGATATTCTTCAGGTGCCACTTGATGGTTCCAGGCGAAAGATCGAGGGCCTTGGCGATGCTCTTGGTTGACAGTCCACGGGCCAGATGTTCGACCACTTCAAGCTCACGGGGCGAGAGGATATCGCTGCCAGGCGCAGGCGCCCGACCACCCTCACCTGTCCCGCTCGAGAGACTCTGCGAGTCGGCGCCGTGCATCAGACAGTGTTGAATGTAGTCACGCTCCAGCGCTGTCAGCGCATCGACACTGAGCGATTGCAGCAGGCGCAGCCCCGCCGCTCCTTCATCAAGAAACACCCGGAACATCCCGTATTCGCAGGCATTGCGCAGTGCCGTGGACATGTGGCGCTGGGCCTCTTGTGGTTCATGGAGCGCTGTCCTGGCAATAGCGACACGAATTCGCAGCACGGTAGCTGGTTGTAACTGCCCCCACTCCTGACAGACCAGTGCCCAGCTTTCTCCTACTTCGACCGCGCATCGATAGTCGCCTTCGGCCAGGGCCAAGGCCGTGTGTGCCATTGCACAGGCCAGGGGGATCTCCGCCCAGGCACAACCGCGCTTGCCCTGATAAGGCATGGCCAGCGCGCGCAATCTGCGAAACGCCTCGCGCGCACGGGCCAGATCGTGCTGATGGCAGGCGATACGTATCTGCTCGGCAAAACGCCACGCCTGCAGGCGATCAAGGCCAATGCTTTCGGCGATCTCGCCCAATCGATCGAGGGTGGCGTGGGCCGCCTCCAGCCTGCCCGCAGCACACTGCAAATGCGCCTGGGCAAGGTAGGTATACAAAATGCAGTCAGAGGTCCCCAGGACCTCGGCGACCCCGAAGCAGCCTTCAACGTAATCCCCGGCGGCTTCCAGGCTGTTCAAGTGATAGCAGGTCAAGGCCAGGGTAGACTTGATGAAGATGGCGACATCCTGCGCCAGTGACTCGTTGCGCGTCACTTGCACCAGGACACCTTCGAGATCGCGCCGGGCCTGGTTCATATCGCCCTGGACAAAAAAACTGAGGCCACACAGCGCATCGAAAAACGGCCGGGCCCGAGGGCCTTGCGCGCGCCGGAGCAGACCTCGCGTGCTGTAGACCAGATCCCGTACAAACACTGTTCGACCCGCCTTGAGCAATGCCACGCCGCCAAGGGTATAGAGCATCAGCAGGTGAAAGTGGCGCTGGCTGGGCGGCTGTGCCATCAAGGGCTCGAGCAGCGCCAGTACAGCTGTCGTATCGTCCCTCCTGAGAAGGTACATGGCCCTCAGCAATTGCAATTCAGTGTCTATTTCCGGCCGGCTGACTTCCGGGTGAGCTTCGATCGAGGCGAGTGTGAGCTCGAATCTCTCCATGCGATTGCAGGTGAGTTCTGCCCAGGCAACCGCCAGGAGCAGGTCAATCTGCTTGGACCAGGCTTCACGCGGCAACTCGTCGGCCAACTGCAGCAATTGTGCAAAATGCGCGTCACCGATCAGCGACCTCGCCGCCCGTGCCAGCAACTGCACGCTGCCCTCAAGGTCCTGGGCTGCCTGAGCATGACGAATCGCCTCGACGTACAAACCGTGGTCAGCAAACCATTGGCTGGCGGCATGATTGACCCGAATCACCTCCACAACCGGCAGCTCATTGCGGCGCCGTTGCAGATACCCGGAAAACATCTGGTGGAAACGGAACCACTGCAGGCGACCCTCGAGGTCGATCGGCAACAGGAACAGGTTCTGCTCGAGCAATATGTCAAGCACCGCCGCGTTCTCCGGGCTGCCCGTCAATGCAACGCACAGCTCGCGATTGAATCGTCGGCAGGTCGAAACCTGGACCATGGCAGCGATTTGCCCGGCAGAAAGCACACGACTGATGCAGTCATCCAGGTAGGCATCGAGACCTGATTCATCGATCGCCATGACCATGCCGCCACAGGCTCGCAGGCTCTGTTCAAAGTTACCGCTGTGGCGAAGTGACAGGACTCCGATCTGCAGGCCCGCGGCCCAACCGTCCGTCAGCTCATACAGACGTTGTTGCTGCTCGCCGGACAGCTTTTCGAGACCATTGAGTTCAAGCAGACTGAACTGCTCCTCGGCCGTCAGGCGCAAGTCGGCAAAATCAATCTGGGTCAACTGCCCCTTGATGCCGATCGCCAACAGATTGAGCGCCGGACGCTGGCGTGTGGTAATCACCAGATGGAAATTGTCCGGTGCCAGATCGATCAGGCGCTGGATCATCGCCAATGCCGGCTGCGCAGAGAGGAAATGCAGGTCTTCGAGGAACAGATAAATGGATCGAGGATGCTCGTAGAGCGCGTTGACCAGCAGTGACAGCAACACCTCCAGCGAACGCTGGTCAGTGCGCTCGCTCAGGCCAATGATGTCGTCGCCGACAGCCAGGCCCGCGGCCCCCAGACTGGCGACCAGATACGCCGCCCAGAGCGTCTCGTCGTCGGCACCCAGGTTGAACCAGGCGACGTCCAGCCCCGCACCGATCAAGCGCTGGCGCCATTGCGCCGCCAGCGTGCTCTTGCCACTGCCCGCAGGTCCCAGGATCAAGGTCAACTTGCGCTCGCGCCCTGCCTCGATCAGTTCCAGCAGACGCTCGCGCGGCAGCGACCGGGGATCGATTCGGGGCGGCGACCATTTGGTGCGGATGAGTATCGTGTTGGAGGATTTCATAAGGCTAACGAACCAATGAACTGCTCATGTCACGCTTGATGAATTCTAGCGCGCTGCCGTTCCTGCGCGAGGAAGGACGAGATGATCGGTGCAACGGTTTGCGCCCGGGCCACCAGGAACAGATGGCCATCGCCGATCACATGCAACTGCGAATTGGGAATGCGCCTGGCCAACAGGCGCATGTTGGGCAACGGAATGATCGGGTCGTCATCGCCGGCCAGAATCAGGGTCGGCTGATGGATCCGATGCAGCCAGTGGATGCTGGTCCAGCCCAGGCCTGCCAGCAGTTGCAGGTAGTAACCGCGCCTGCCGCCGGAGCGCACCTTGCTGGCGAACGCTTGTGCCAGTGCCGGGTCATGGCGAAAAGCGCCGCCATAGATGTCCGGCGCGATCCGCGCGCCGTAGGACGGCTGGATGTAACGGCGCGGAGTGGCCATCCTCCAGAGCACTTTGGGTTTGGCCGGCAGCATGGCCATACCCGCGCACGTGGCGGCCAGGATCAGTTTCTTGCAACGCTGCGGAAAATCGTGGGCGAACTGTTGTGCCAGCGCTCCGCCCCAGGACACGCCGATCACGTTGACCTGGCCAACGTCCAGATAATCGAGCATGCGAGAAACCAGCTTCGCCAGGTCAGAAAACCGGTAAGGCAAGCTCGGCAGGGAGGAGCCGCCGACGCCGGGCACGTCGAAGGCGATCACTTCCATGTCCGGATCAAGCGCCCGGACGAATGGAAACAAAAGCTCCAGGTTGGCGCCAATGCCATTGAAAACTAGCAACGGCGGCAGATCGGCCTTGCCTGGACGAATGGCAACGCGCAGATGCCCGCCCTCCAGTTCGATGGTGCGATAGACAAAGGGCTGTGACATGTTACGGAGGTTCCTTCTGCGGCGCCGGGCCAAGGGATCTGGAACGTGGACAGGACGGGACGCAAGCGCCCGTCCGGCTACAGCGAGTCAGCGCACGTGCACGTAGGTGCCAGGAGCCGCTTCAGCCGCGACATAAGCCTTATTGCCAAGTTTGACGGGGGCCTTCCTGCTCTGACCGGAGCGTGCTTGCAACCAGGCCAGCCAGTGAGTCCACCAGGAGCCGGTCTCTTTAGTGGAACCTTCCAGCCAATCCTGGGCATCAACCGGCAAGCTGCTGCCGGTCATGAAGCGGGCCTTGGGGTTACCCGGCGGGTTGAGGATGCTCTGGATATGCCCGCTGTTGGACACCACGAACTCACCTTGGCCGCCGAACAGGTGCATCGAGCGGTAGCAGGCATCCCATGGGGTGATGTGGTCGGTCAGGCCCGCCATGCAATAGAAATCGCTGGTGACCTGCTTGAGATCTATTGGAGTGCCACAGACCTCCAGGGCGCCGGCACGGGCCAACGGGTTGGTCTGGTACATCTCGATGAATTCGCCGTGCAGCGCGGCCGGCAGGTTGGTGGTGTCGTTGTTCCAGTAGAGGACATCGAATGCAGGCGGCTCGTTACCGAGCAGGTAGTTGTTGATCCAGTAACTCCAGATCAGGTCATTGGGGCGCATCCAGGCGAAGACTTTTGCCAGCTCACGACCTTCCAGCACACCCGCTTGATAAGAACGGCGCTTGGCCGCCTCCAGGGTTTTCTCATCAGCGAACAGCGAGACCTGGGTGTCGGGGCGAATATCGAGCATGCTGACCACCAGGGTGAAGGCATTCACCTTGCTCTCGCCCAGTGCCGCGTAGTGGCCCAAAAGCGATGACATGGTACTGCCTCCGGAGCACGCTCCAAAGGTGTTCAGATCAGTGCTGCCGGTAATCGCCAGCACTGCGTCAACCGCCTCTTTCAGGGCTTCGACATAGGTGGACAAGCCCCACTCGCGCTGCGCCTTGCCCGGATTGCGCCAGCTGACGGCAAAGGTCTGGATGCCACTGTCGAGAAGGAAACCAATCAGGCTCTTCTGCGGCGCCAAATCAAACAGATAGAACTTGTTGATCTGGGGCGGCACCACCAGCAACGGGCGTTCCAGCACCTGCTCGCTGCGAGGTTTGTACTGAATCAGCTCCAGCACCTCGTTTCGAAACACCACCGCGCCAGGCGTCGTGCCCAGATTGCCGCCCACCTCGAAAGCCGTCTTGTCCACCTGACTGGGCATGCCACCGTTTTCAATCAGATCACGGGTCAAGTGCGCGAATCCATCCAGAATGCTCTTGCCACCGGTTTCAAAGAAACGCTTGAGGGCCGCAGGGTTGGCCAGGGTGTTGGTCGGCGCCATCGCCTCGGCCAGCAGGTTGATGACGAACTGGCCACGGCTGGCATCCTGATCGCTGAGGTTGCTGCTACTGATCCAGTCGTTCATTTCCCGACACCAGGCCAGGTAAGCCCGCATGTAACGACGATACAGCGGGTTGCCCTGCCAGGCTGGCTCATCGAAACGCTTGTCCCCCGCCGCCGGCTTGAGTTCCGAACGGTCGAGCAGGATGTTTTTCAGTTCCATGCCGAACGCAGCCATGTGTCGGGCGCTGTGCACGGGTTGCTTCAACACTTGTTGCAGGACCATGCGAGCGCTGCTGAGTATGTCGCGCCCGCGAGGGCCGAACGCTGGATTCAGGCTAAGCGTGTGCTTGGCGGCTTGCAGGGAGAGCTCTTTATCATTTTTATCCATTGTGACACCCCATGCTTGACACTAGGCCCCTTGGTGGATCGGGGCCTTGATCGCTTCGTGGAAGTAACTCGAATCACAGACAGGCTCACAGGTGACGCGCGTCTTCCTTGAGCATGGCGGCGGCCTTTTCACCGATCATGATGGTCGGCGCGTTGGTATTGCCCCCGGGAATGGTCGGCATGATCGAGGCGTCGGCAATCCGCAGGCCTTCGACACCGCGCACTCGCAGACGCGCATCGACTACGGCCAGGGGGTCACTGTCAGGACCCATCTTGCAGCTGCCTACCGGGTGATACTGGGTATCCGCGCGACGGCGGATGTCCTGCTCGATCTGCCGGTCGTCATTCCAGTCGACGGGATAGATCAGTTGCGGCCCGAAACGGGCGAAATGGGTGGACTCGAGGATCCGGGCCTGGGTCTTCGCCGCCTGGATCAACAACTCGATGTCTTCACGCCGATCAAAAAAGCGTGGATCGATGACCGGCGCGTCGAGCGGATCGCGGCTGCGCAAGGTCACGGTGCCTGTGCTTTTCGGGCGCAGTACCTCGATATGGCAGCTGTAGCCATAACCCCAATGCAGGTGACGACCATGGTCGTCGACCACGGCGGTCACGAAGACCATCTGCAGGTCGGGCTTGTCCAGCGCCGGATCGGAGCGCAGGAAGGCGCCGGCCTCGGCGAAATTGGTGGTCAGCATGCCGCTGCGCTTGCTCGCCCACTCCACGGCAGCAGCCGCCAGCTTGACGCTGGAACCCACGGTGAGGCCCAGGCAACCCTCCGGATGACTGACCTTGTAGGGCACCGTGTAGTCGATGTGATCCTGCAGGTTCTGGCCTACGCCTGGCAGGTCCACCAGCACCGGGATACCCAGCCGGGACAGCTCCCCGGCCGGCCCGATGCCCGACAGCATCAGGGCCTGTGGAGTACCAAAGGCGCCAGCGGCGAGAATCACTTCACGGCGGGCACGCACTTCCTGCACATCCTTGCCGTTGTGGTAACGCACACCTACGCAGCGCTTGCCCTCGAAGATCAGGCTGTGGAACGGAGCATTGAGGAAAAGCTGAAGATTTTTCCGATCAAGAATCGGCCACAGGTAGCCCTTGGCCGCGCTGCAGCGTTCTCCGTCCTTCTGGGTCACCTGGTAGCGGAAACAACCGTCCTGCTGGCGACCGTTGTAGTCGTCAGTACGCGCGATGCCCTGCTCCTCGGCGGCGCTCATGAAGACTTCGCACAGAGGGCTCGGCGACTTCAGTTCAGCGACATTCAGCGGGCCACCAGCGCCATGGAACTCGCTCTCGCCAAAGCGCTCGTTGTGTTCCGACTTCTTGAAAAACGGAAGAACCTCTTCATAACTCCAACCGGGGTTGCCGAGGCTCTCCCAATGGTCATAGTCCCAGCGATGGCCGCGGACGTAGACCATGCCGTTGATCGAGCTGGACCCGCCCAACGCCTTGCCACGCGGCTGGTAGCCGTTGCGCCCGTTGAGCCCCGGTTGGGGCACGGTTTCGTAGGACCAGTTATGGAAACCTTCGCGCATCATCACCACTACGCCCGGTGGTGCCTGAATCAACACTTTCTTGTCACTGCCACCGGCCTCGAGCAGGCAAACACTGACCTGAGGATCTTCACTGAGGCGCGCCGCCACCGGACAACCACCCGAGCCGCCACCCACCACCACGTAATCGAACACACTCTGACTCATATCAATCTTCCTCAAGACTTCACATCCGCATCCGGCTTGCCCAGGTAAAACGCCAGCGCCAGGCTCTGCAGCCGGCCGCCAAAGGGTGGATGGAAGAGATGGGTGGGAAACCAGGTACGCCTCTTGAACACAGTTCGCGCGTGACTGAGCTCGCGAAACCCTTCTTCTGCGTGATAGTTGCCCATACCGGAATTACCCGTGCCACCGAAAGGAGCACCGTGGTTGAAAGCGTGCCAGCCCCAATCGTTGATGGTCACGCCACCGGAATGGGTCCGTTTGAGCAATCGATCGATGCTCGTCGTGTCGGTTGAAAAAATGTACAGCGCCAGGGGACGTTGCCCGCTGTTGATGTGAGCCACCACACCAGTGAGGCTGTCATAACCCAATACCGGCAGCAGCGGGCCGAAAATTTCTTCCTGCATCACCCGCATTTCCGGCGTCACACCCGTCAGGATGTGCAACGGCATCCTGCGCCCCGGGGCAACCTCGCCACAGACAATGATCCGGGCGCCCTTGGCCCGCGCATCTTCAAGCAGGCCCTGGAGGCGCTGAAACTGACGATCATCGATGATCGAACTGTAGTCATCATTAGCGGCAGGCTGCGCGCCGTACAGCGCCTGAAACTGGCCGCGGACTTCGCCGACGAAGCGCTCGATATCGTCCTGGGGAACCAGGGCGTAGTCCGGTGCGATGCAGATCTGCCCGCCATTGGTGCCCTTGCCGTGAACGATACGTCGCGCGGCATCGCTCAGGTTGTAGTCAGCCAGTACCACCGCAGGCGACTTGCCACCCAACTCCAGTGTTACCGGTGTCAGGTTGGCTGCGGCGGCACGCATGACCAGACGCCCGACCCCGGGGGATCCGGTGAAGATGATGTGGTCGAATGGCAGCGAAGAGAAAAAGCCCGGATCTTCAAGCTCACCACCGACCAGGGCCACTTGCGAGTCGTCGAACACCTCTGCCAGCAGACGCTTGAGTACCTCGTTGGTGTGCGGGTTGAACTCGGACATCTTGAGCATCACCCGGTTGCCTGCGGCGAGCGCACTGACCAGACCCGCAATGGCGATGTAAACCGGGAAATTCCATGCCGATATGACCCCCACCACGCCTTTTGCCTGATACTCCACCCACAACTGATTGCCTTTGAACAGCAGCTCTGTGGAGCGTCGGCTTGGCTTCATCCAGCTCCCCAGATGCTTGAGGGTGTGATTGATGTGCAAGATGCAACCCATCAGGTCAAGGAACTTGGTGTCGACGGCGGAGCGATGGCCAAAATCGGCGCTCATCGCCGCGACAATGGCGTCCTGGTAACGCCGTAGCTGGGTGCGCAGTGCGATCAGATTGGCCTGGCGCTCAGCCAGCGAGGAATGAGGTTGAGCACGAAAAGCCTCACGCTGGGTATTGAACACGCGGGCCACTCGCTGAACCGCCATTTCCTGGATCATGCCTTGATTCCTCTGAACTGAAGACCACCAACACCCACTGTCGCGTTCAACCTTGCAGGTATCGCTGCGTGAGCAGAGGGTATGGCCGTCACTGTGGACTTCAAATAGCCGAAGACATCAAAGCTATTGCACTTGACCTCAGTTGCTGGCCGCCTTGCCTGGCACAACACGCGGGTGAAATCTTCGTCGCGCAAACAAAGATGCCACCCGGAGGTGGCATCGATGGATTACTGCTGTTTCTGCTGCCGCGCGTTCTCTTCGATCTGCGCATCCACCCGCTTGCGTACCTGGTCGATACTGAAGCTGGCCGGTTTCTGGCTGGGCGGGTACTCGACGAAAGTTTGCAGAAACTTCGCGGCTTTCATCGTGGCCACTCCAAGCAGGTAAGCGTTCTTGATTATCCAGTCGTAGTACTGATTGGAAACAACGTCCGCCCTTTCATAGGGGTCCATGCGCAAATTGAAGATCTTCGGCGCCCGCAGACAGACGAAAGGTTCGCTCCAGACCTCGAATCCTCCTGGCTTGCGCTGCTCGCAGAACACCGCCTTCCAGTCACCGAAACGCGACGCGACCAGCACGCCGTCGTCGTTGAAGTAGTAGAACTCCTTGCGCGCACCGCTCTTGGCCTTGCCGGTCAAATAATCGAGCTGGTTGTAGCCGTCCAGGTGCACCTTGAAGTTCTTGCCCGCAAAATTCGCCCCCTTGAGCAGGCGTTCCTTGACGTCGGTATCACCCGCTACCGCCAGCAAGGTCGGGAACCAGTCGAGACCGGAGAACATTTCAGTGGACACTTCACCAGCCTTGATCTTGCCCGGCCAACGAACCATCGCCGGCACACGGAACCCGCCTTCCCAGTTGGAGTTTTTTTCGTTGCGGAACGGTGTGGTTGCCGCGTCCGGCCAGGAAAACTGATTCGGACCATTGTCGGTGGTGTAGACGACGATGGTGTTGTCGGCGATTTTCAGGTCATCGAGGGTTTTCAGCAGTTTGCCGACGTCACCGTCGTGCTCGAGCATGCCGTCCGCGTACTCGTTGCCGGGCATGCCACTCTGGCCTTTCATCGAGTCGCGCACATGGGTAAACAGGTGCATGCGGGTGGTGTTCATCCACACGAAAAACGGTTTGTCTGCCTTGGCTTGTCTCTCCATGAACGCTTGAGCAGCGGCGGTGGTTTCGTCGTCGATGGTTTCCATGCGCTTGGCGGTCAGTGCGCCGGTGTCTTCAATCTTGCCATCGGCATAGGAATGGATGACCCCACGCGGTGTGGCGGCCTTGACAAAGTCCGGATCATCTTTAGGCCAATTGGCACGCTCGGGCTCTTCTTCGGCATTGAGGTGGTACAGGTTGCCGAAGAACTCGTCAAAACCGTGATTGCTTGGCAGGAACTCATCGCGATCGCCCAGATGGTTCTTGCCGAACTGACCGGTCGAATAGCCCCGAGCCTTGAGTGCCTGCGCAATGGTAATGTCGCGCGCCTGCAGGCCGACTGGCGCCCCGGGCATTCCGACTTTGGTCAGGCCAGTACGCAACGGCGTCTGGCCGGTGATGAACGAAGAACGTCCTGCGGTGCAACTGTTCTCCGCGTAGTAGTCAGTGAACATCATGCCTTCGTTGGCAATGCGATCGATGTTCGGTGTCTTATAGCCGACCACGCCATGGCTATAGGCACTGATGTTGGTCTGGCCGATATCGTCGCCGAAGATCACCAGAATATTGGGTTTATCCGCCGCCCCGGCTGTCGCCGAAAGGCCTATCAACGAGACGCCCACCAGGGCCATCCGCGACAACCACGCGCGCTTGTCTTTCATGATTTGTCCTTGTTGTTTTGACTGAATGCTTCGGATTGTCCGGACAGCGGTGGCGCTTAGATTCCGGTCAGACCGCCGCTACAGATCAACGTCTGGCCACTGACATAGTCGGACTCGGGGATGCAGAACATGTACACCGAGCCGGCAGCTTCTTGCGGGGTGCCGGCACGCCCCAACGGAATGCTGCGCTCGAGCATGGTCATCAGGTCAGGGTTGATGCCGACCTTGATCTCGCGACCTTCGATCTCGGCGGTGGCGTTACCGTCGGCGGTGGCTTCGGTCAGACGAGTCTTGATAAAGCCGTAGGCCACGCAGTTGACGGTGGTGTTCAGGCGCCCCCACTCCTTGGCCAGCGTCATGGTCATGCCGGTGATACCGGCCTTGGCGGTGGAGTAATTGGCCTGACCGGCATTACCGAACAGCCCGGCAACGGAGGAAATGTTCACCACTTTGCGAATGTTACGCAGGCCGGCGTCCTGTTCAGCCTTTACCAGACTGCGAATGACCGGCTGCGCCGCGCGCAGGATGCGAAAAGGCGCGGTAAGGTGCACATCGAGCATGGCGTACCACTGCTCGTCAGTCATCTTCTGGATCACGCTGTCCCAGGTGTAGCCCGCGTTGTTGACGATGATGTCCAGCCCCTTGTAATGCTCGACCGCGGTGCCGACGAAGCGCTCGGCGAAGTCAGGCGCCGAAACGCTGCCGATACAGGCGACGGCTTCACCGCCCATGGCCTTGATGGCCTCGACCACTTCCTGAGCCGGCTCGGCGTCAAGGTCATTGACCACCACGCGGGCACCATCGGCTGCCAGCTTCAGGGCGATGGCACGGCCGATTCCACGACCGGAACCGGTAATCAGGGCAACTTTACCTTCGAGTTTCTTGCTCATCTGTCTCTTCCGCAAAAGGTTGAAAAAAGGGGGTTAGCCAATGGCGATGGCGATCAACGCGTCGCCGACGATCTTGACCTGGCCGTATTGGTTGACCGTGGCCACCTCGACCCTGGCGCAGCGTTCGCCGTTGACGTCGACGATCTCGGTTACCTGGCCCTTGCAGGTGATGACGTGCCCCAGGTGAGTGATGCCCTGGAAGCGCACGCCAAAGCTGCGCAGCCGGCTTTGCGGCACCCACTGGGTCAGCAGGCGACCCAGCCAGGCCATACTCAACATGCCGTGGGCAAACACGTCCGGCATGCCGGCCTTGCGGGCGAAATCCACGTCGATATGAATCGGGTTGAGGTCGCCCGAGGCGCAACCGAACCGCGCCAGCGTGGTGCGGTCGACCGCCGCCAGCGTCAGGGGTGGCAGCCGGTCACCGACCTTCACGTGTTGCAGTGAATGACTCATGGTCGGGACTCCTCAGTTGCGGACCACGAGCACGGTGCGCAACTCGGCGACCAGCTCGTTTTTGTCGTTGTGGACTTGCGAGGTCTTGACCAGGAACTCCAGCGCGCCGTTTTTCTTGTCGAAAATGTCAGCGATCCGCGACTTCACGGTGACCGTTTCCCCGGCGCACACCGGCTTGTGATAGGTGAAGCTCTGTTCACCGTGAAGAATCTTCGCGATCGGGATTTCCAGATCCGCCAGCATGCTGTCCACGGTGCCAGCATCCAGCTCGGCACCGAACAGGAATGTCGGCGGGACCAGCACGTCGCAGAAACCGGCTCCTTGGGCGGCAGCGAGATCGGTGTACAACGGATCGGTCTCGCCAATGGTCCGGGCGAATGCGCAAAGACGCCCGCGCTCAAGCGTCATGGTGGTGGCGGCCAGTTCGTGGCCGATCCACTTCTTGTCGATCATCCGTCGCCCCTCAGACTTTTTCGTAGAGGGTGACGACGCAGGCGCCGCCCAACCCGAGATTGTGTTGCAGAGCCAGACGCGCGCCGTCTACCTGACGTGGACCCGCCTCGCCACGCAACTGCTGGACCAGCTCGGTGCACTGGGCCAGGCCGGTGGCGCCCAGTGGATGGCCCTTGGAGAGCAACCCGCCGGAAGGATTGGTGACGAACTTGCCGCCATAAGTGTTATCGCCGTCCTCGACAAAGCGCTCCGCCCCGCCGATCGGGCATAGGCCCAGCGACTCGTAGGAGAGCAGCTCGTTCTGTGCGAAACAGTCGTGCAACTCGACGACCTGGATATCTTGCGGACCGACACCGGCCGCCTCGTAGACATTCTGCGCGGCCGTGCGGGTCATGCTGAAACCGACCACTTCGCGCATGTCTCTCGCGTCGAACGTCCTGGACGTGTCGGTGGTCATGGATTGCGCACGAATGCGCACTGCGCCCTTCAGGCCGTGGCGCTTGAGGAAGTCCTCCGAACAGAGGATCGCCGCCCCGGCGCCGCAGGTCGGCGGGCAAGCCATCAGGCGCGTCAGCACGCCGGGCCAGACGGCGGGCGAGTTCATCACGTCTTCGGCGCTGACGACGTTACGGAACAACGCCATCGGGTTGTTGGCGGCATGGCGGCTGGCTTTGGCGCGGATCTTGGCAAAGGTTTCCAGGCGGGTGCCGAACTCCTGCATGTGCGCCAGGCCAGCGCCACCGAAGTAGCGCAGCGCGAGCGGGATGCCGGCGTGCCCGACCAACTCATCGGTGGCCAGGTCGAAGCGCTCGAAGGGGCTGGGGCGGTCGCCAAAGAGCGTGCCCAGCGCACCCGGACTCATTTGCTCAAAACCCAGCGCCAGGGCACATTCCGCCGAACCGCCGCTGACCGCCTGGTTGGCCAGGAACAGCGCGCTGGAACCGGTGGAGCAGTTGTTGTTGACGTTGACCACCGGGATACCGGTCATGCCGACTTCGTATAGCGCGCGCTGGCCTGCAGTGGAGTCACCATAGACGTAACCGACGTACGCCTGCTCTACCTGCGCGTAACCCACGCCGGCATCGACCATCGCGGCACGCAAGGCGGCAGCGGCCATTTGCGGATAGGGCGCGTTGGCGCCCGGCTTGACGAAAGGGATCATGCCGACCCCAATCACATAGACATTGCGACTCATAGCGGCTTTCCTGAATTTAAGTTGCGGCACGGTGTGACTTTGTGGGCTTAATGTGATGGCCGTGCGCAAAACCGCCAATGTCATGGCGCCGCAAATGACTTGCAGAATCCACCAATGTCGAATCCAACCCCCGTTACCTTCGCCTCCGTTTTCGTCTCCTCCCTGCTCGCTGCAGCCCGTGATCGCGGCTACGAGATCGAGGGTTTTCTACGCGACGCAGGGATCGATCCACAGCAGCCTCAGGACCTGGACCACCACGTCACCGTCGACCAGTACGTTGCACTGCTGCGCAAGACCATCAAGGGTCTCGATGACGAAGGCATCGCGCTGTTTTCGCGAAAATTGCGCCGCGGCAGCTTCATGCTGATGATGCGTTCAGCCCTGACCGGCGACACTCTGTTCGGCGCCCTGCGGGAATTCACCCACACCCTGCGGCTCCTGCAAGACGACCTTGACCCGGTGCTGCTGGACGACGGTCGGCACGTACGGGTCGAACTGCACTTCCTCACCACTCAGGTCGAGTCCCGCGATTTCGCCCATGTGCTGTTTCTGCGACTGATCTGGCGCGTCATGGCCTGGCTGGAAGGCGGGAGCCTGCGCCCCGCCGGTATCGACGTGGCATTCACACAACCTGAATCGGTTGGCGACTACCGCAAGCTCTTCCCTACGGAACTGCGCTTCGGCACAGCCTTCTCGACTATCTGGTTCGACTCCCAGGCACTGCAGGCTCCCGTGCGCCGTGACAGTTCCCATCTGCATGAATACCTGGCCAAGGCCCTGCTCGACCTTCTGGTGCCCGCCATACCCGCACGCGTCAGCGACCGGGTGCGGGTCTATCTGCGTGAAGAACGCGCGCGCCATAGCGGCTGGCCAGACCTTGAACAGACCAGTGCCGCCCTGCACTGCTCGGCCAGTTCATTGCAACGTCACCTGGCTCAGGAAGGCGCCTCTTTCCAGAACATCCGCGATAGCCTGCGCCGCGACTGGGCGATCTACCGACTGAAAACCAGCAAGCTGCCAACACCGGTGCTGGCCGAGGAACTTGGCTTCGCCGACAGCGCCAGCTTCCAGCGCGCCTTCAAGCGCTGGACCGGCCAGACCCCGGGCCAGGTTCGCAAGGGCAACTGACAGATTGAGGCCAAGTGCAACAGCTTTGGGGCCAGCGGCTATGTGCGCGCACGGCCCCTCGTTCTAGGCTCGCATTTCGCACGCTGCCATCGGTGGCGAAGCCCAAAATTGCGGAGACCGAGCTTATGCTGCCCCAACTGCACCAACATTCCTGGATGGATAGCGACATCGAGGCCTATCGCGACCAGGTACGTCGCTACATCGCCAATGAGATGACACCGCACAACGATGCCTGGCGCGAACAGGGCTACGTGCCGCGCGAGATCTGGCAGGGCCTTGGCGAGATGGGTTTTCTGCTGCCGGAGATCAGTGAGGAATACGGCGGTGCCGGCGCGCCGCTGTCCTATCAACTGGTCGCCCTGGATGAACTGGCTCGCGCCGGAATGCCGCCCAGTACTGCGGTGCACTCCATCGCCACCCACTACATCCTCGACTACGGCACCGAAGAGCAGAAGCAAAAATGGATTCCCCGCCTGGCCAGCGGCGAGCTCTTCGCCGCCATCGCCATGACCGAACCCGATTGCGGCTCCGACCTCAAGACCCTGCGCACACGCGCCCGCCGTGATGGCGACGAGTACGTGATCGATGGTTCCAAGACCTTCATCACCAACGGCTACAGCGGCAACCTGGTGGTGATCGCCGTGCGCACTTCCGACGATGGCGCCAAGGGTATTTCACTGGTGGTGATCGAGACCGAGCACCTCAAGGGCTACAGCGTCAACAAGCTGAAAAAGATCGGCCTGCATGGTTCGGACACATGCGAAATGTTTTTCGACAGCGTGCGCGTACCGGTCGCCAATCTGCTCGGCCCGGTCGAAGGCAACGGGTTCATCCAGCTGATGAGCCAACTTTGCTATGAACGCATGTTGCTGGCTGTGCCCGCCGTGGCGGTCATGGAGCGTGCGCTGGAACTGGCCACGGACTACGCCAAGGAACGCCGGATGTTCGGCCAGAAACTGTTCGACCTGCAGAACACCAAATTCAAGCTGGCCGAGTGTGCCACCATCACCCACATCGCCCGCACATTCGTCAACGACTGTACCCAGCGCTTGCTCGACGGCAAGCTCGATCCTCAGGCCGCCTACATGGCCAAGTTGTGGTGCAGCGATATGCAGTGCAAGGTTACCGACGAACTGCTGCAACTGTTCGGTGGTTACGGGTATATGGACGAATACCCTATCGCCCGGATGTTTGTCGATTCGCGCGTACAAAAGATCTACGGCGGTGCCAATGAAGTCATGAAGGACCTGATTGCTCGTCAGCTGTAGGTCTCGGCTGCGCCTTTTACTTTCTTGAATGAAAAGCCCGCTCATCGAAGCGGGCATCCATTGTTCTTGCCTCCCTCCTCCTGCTCCGAAAGGCAGCCTTCAGGCCAACACTCCCGACCGACGCAGTTGCTCCAGCCGCTCTACTGCCACCGTCGCTAAAAGCGGTGCTTGTTCCTGACGATCGATTTGAAGAATCGCACCAGGGGTACGAGAAAAGCGTGGCGCCGGGTTGGCCTGGACAATCGGCTGAGTCTGAAAAATATTGCGTGCAACATTGTGCGAATGAACGGCCGCTTCCATGGGTGAAAGCACGGGAGCGAAGCACACATCACTGCCTTCCAACAACGCGCACCAGTGCGCACGCGGCTGGCTGCGGAACATCGAGGTCAGGCGCTCCTTGAGCGCTGGCCACTGAGCAACGTCATACTGAGCCTTGACCACGACATCCGATAGTTGCAACCGCTCCATCAGCTGCGCATAGAAGTGAGGCTCCAACGGCGCCAAGGAGACCCACTCGCCGTCGGCGCACTGAAACAGGTCATAGAATGGCGAATCGTAGAACGCGCTGGGTTGCGGACCACCGATCTGCCCAGCGGCATGAATGAAATGCGCAATTGAACCGAGCACCGCAACCATATCGACGATCGCTGCATCGACGACCTGCCCCTTGCCTGAACTGCGCGCCTCAAAAGCTGCTGAAACGATACCGAAAGCCATGCCAAGAGCACCAATGGCATCCCCAGCCAAGGTCGCCGGGGGACGTTGCGGATCACTGCGCCCACCGGTTAGACCGAGCAACCCGGTCAGTGCTATGTAATTCAGATCATGACCCGCGGCCTGGGCCAAGGGGCCGTCCTGCCCCCAACCAGTCAAGCGACCGTAGATAAGGCGCGAATTCTTCGCCAGGCATTGTTCAGGCCCGAGCCCCAGACGCTCCATGACACCGGGACGGTTGCCCTCGATCAGGGCATCGGCCTCGCCCAACAGATCCAGAGCCAGGGCGACCCCTTCCGGCTGCTTGAGGTCGACGACTACCCGATGCTTCCCGCGTTGGAGGATTTCGAAATCGACGTCCCCACCCAATTGCTTTGTGAGGGCGACGCCACCCTTACGGGCAATCACTGTAACTTCGGCGCCCATGTCGGCCAGGAGCATTCCCGCCAGCGGCCCCGGCCCTATCCCTTCAAACTCTACGATTTTCAGCCCGGCTAATGGTCCCATCACTTTCCCCATCAGTATTCGCAATTCAATTCACTCGCAAGGCCCACCCTGTCTATGACAGGCCGGAGATCATGGCGACAGGGAAGCCTATGGAGGAGACGGCGCGCTGCCTATAGCCGCACAACCCAAGACGTTTGCATTAAACTTCAACTGAATCGCCCCAAGATTTGTAGACATATTTGAGCGGCCGCTTCTGGCCGTTTTTTACCTTATGCGATGGGCAGCCATGAATCGACAGCTGCCCTTCGTGACAACAGAATCGGCCAAAAGCGGACGCTCTCCCAAGGGCTGTTTTTGACTTTGTTTTCAACCAGTCGACATGTTTTCAGATTCTCTTCTCTTCTCTTCTCTTCATGTCTGACTGTTATGGCCAAATCTACCCCCACTGTACCTGCGTCTGCCTAACCACCACCGGTTAGCATAACTTCTTCCCGAAGGACGTATTTTTTATGCCGGACGCCACTAATCTCTACCTTTTCGTTGTTGCAGCCTTGCTGTTGCTGATAGTGCCTGGCCCTAACATGGCTATCGTCACCAGCCATGCAGTTGCCCACGGCTGGCGCGCGGGTATTGCCGCAGCTCTGGGAATAACCCTGGCCGATGTGTTGATGACCATCATTGTTAGCACGGGTCTTGGCGCACTGGTAATGAGTTGGGCTCCTGCATTTGACCTGCTGCGGTGGGCAGGCGCTTGTTATCTAATGTGGTTGGCCTGGCAAGCATTGAAGGCTCCTCCTGTCGATACGGATGCTCAAGCAACACAGGCTTCGATGCGCAAGATCTTTACCAGAGCCACGCTCAACAGTCTGTTAAACCCCAAAGCGCTGTTGTTCTTCATGGTATTCCTGCCGCAGTTCGTCACCGTGGGTGGCAGCAGCGTTACCTCGCAATTGATATTCTTAGGATTATTGCTTGCGCTGATCGCACTGATCTTCCACTCCCTGCTCGGACTCTTCAGTGGACAACTGCATGGTCGTCTCCGCGAGGGCATAATCTCTAAACGCCTTGGCGCTTATACCTTTGCTGCGGTAATGACTGCTCTGGCAGCACGTTTGCTAATGCTCAACCGGTCGGCTTGAAGGCTCGAAGCACGCCAGTTTGGCAATAATCTTCTTGCGGACAGCAACGGCGAACAACATGACCTGGCTCACGCCTCTTCTTGGTCGCACCCTTTTCGTCTGATAGATTTCTCTAAATGTGATTACAGCGAAGAACACGTCTCTATAAAACGCCCAAGCAAGGAAGCGCCTTCATGAACAAGCCCCCTCTTTTCACCCTTTGTCTGCTCGCAACGGCGATGTTGCTCGGCGCGACTGCCGTGCAGGCGCAGAGTGAGCCGGTGGCTCAGGTGTCCGGGCCTGAGGCCGATGTGAAGGTGACCGAAACCTATGTGCGCATGATGGCGCGCGAAGCGTATTTCTGGGGTTGGCCGATGGCCAACATCTATAACCGGCGGCTAAAATTCAAGGATCTGCCGCAAGCCGGCCTGATGGGCGGCATCGTGCCCGTGGCGCCGATCAATCATCTGTCGATGCTCACCGATTACATCTCGCCGGGTGAACGCCTGGTGGCCTGCCCGAACCAGGACGTGGTCTACGGCGCCGGCAGCATCGCGCTGGATCTGGAGCCGGTGGTCTTGCAGGTACCGGATTTCGGCGACCGGTTCTGGGTGTATCAGGTTGTGGATCTGCGCTCCGACAGTTTTGCCGAATTGGGCAAAATGTACGGCACCAAACCCGGTTTCTACCTGCTGGTTGGCCCGGACTGGAACGGCAAGGTGCCTGAGGGCATCACTCAGGTTTTCCGCGCAAAGACCAACACCGGTTTCGTGATTCCACGGGTGTTCCAGGACGATACAACCGAGGATCGCAAGGCGATCCAGCCGTACCTGTCCGGCATCGATATGTACCCGGTGTCCAAATACGACGGCAAGCTCAAGCAGCGTGACTGGAGCAAGTCGCCGAAATTCCCGGCAGAAGCGGCAGGTGCCGAAGAAACCCGCTGGGTGCTCCCGGAAAAATTCTTCGATGAACTGCCGGCACTCCTCAAGGACGCCAAGCCATTGCCCGGCGAAGAAGCACGCTATGCGCAGTTGTCGGTACTGGCACAGATCGCCCAGCGTGATCCGGAGCTGAAAAAGGCCATGATCGACGAGGCGCAAAAGTCTGATGCAGAGGTGGTCAAGCCGCTGTTGCAGTTCCGCAACTATGGCAAGCAGTTGCCCAATCACTGGAGCACCATCGACAACGGCGCCGCGTTCGGCACCGACTACTTCCTGCGCACGGCGGTGGCCCGCTCGAACATCTTCGTCAACAAGCAGATCGAGACCAAGTACTTTTACCAGGACCTGGATCAGTCCGGAACACGCCTCAATGGCGGCCAGCGCTACAGCGTGACCTTCCCTAAAGATGCCTTACCGCCGGTCAAGGGTTTCTGGTCGCTGACTTTGTATAACGAGCAGCATTTCTTCGCAGATAACCCGCTGGGCCGTTATTCCCTGGGCACCAAGAACAAATCGCTCAAGCCCAATGCCGACGGCTCGCTGACGCTGTACGTGCAGAGCGAATCCCCGGGTGCCGACAAGGAAAGCAACTGGCTGCCCGCGCCCAAGGGCGCCGACTTCTCCCTCTACGTACGCGCCTATTGGCCTGAAGCCGCTGCGATGAACGGCCAGTGGACGCCGCCAGCGGTGGTCAAGCTCAACTGAAAACCACGCCGGGTTTTATCTTCAAACTGCGCCACATAAGGACATCCCATGAGCAGCTTGCGTAACACCCTGACCGCCCTGGCAGTGGCGGTCTCCCTGAGCGGCGTCGCCGATGCCGCCACGCGTTACGAAGAGCTGGCCAACCAGCCCTTCGAAAACGGTTTCCCGACCGAGGCCACCGCCCGCAGCCTGATCGACGAGCTGATTTTCCAGCGTGCTGTGCAGTCGTATCTCTGGTCGTTACCAGCCATCAACATCTGGTCGATGAAGGAGGCGTCGGAGAAACAATTCGGCGCCGGCTACAACATCCTGCCGACCTGGAAAAAGCGCATCAACGCCAAGACCTTGGTGACCACGCCGAACTCCGACCTGGTCTACGCCATGAGCTATCTGGACCTGGCGAAATACGGTCCGCTGGTGGTTGAAGCACCGCCCGGCGTGCAGGGCATGTTCGACGATTTCTTCCAGCGGCCGATTGTCGGTCCGACCATTGACGGCAAGACCTGGCGCGGCGACGTCGGCCTGGCCGGCCCCGACAAAGGCAAGGGTGGCACCTATGTGCTGCTGCCGCCTGGCTACACCGGCCCGGAGCCCACCGAAGGTTTCGTCTACCGCTCGCGCACCAACAACGTGTTCCTGTTCTGGCGCACCTTCTTCAAGGACCCGAAAGACCTGAGCGTGCCGGTGGCCGAGGTCGAGCGCACCAAGATCTATCCGCTGGGCAAGAAGGATTCGGCGCTGCCGATGCAGTTCCCCGATGCCACCGGCGCACCGATCAACATGCTGTTCCCCGAGGACGGCCGGTACTTCGATCTGCTGTCGCGCTTCATTGAAGCCGAAGCGGTCGACCCGGCGGACATGGACATGCGCGGCTTCCTGCACACCATCGGCATCGAAAAGGGCAAGGCCTTCGCCCCGGATGCACAGCGGCGCAAGCTGCTGGATGAGGCGGCACGCACCGCGTTCAAGATGAGCAAGGTGGTCACCAGTCATCTGCTGATGAAAGAGCCGGGCGGCCTGTACTACACAGATCGCCAGTACGTGAACACCTTCGCCGGGGAAAACACCGAGTTCCAGTCCAGCGGCACGTTCACCAACCTCGAGCAGCGTGTGGCTTTCTTCACCTCTGCCTACTCGGACAGCCCGGGCATGGTGATGAACATGGTCGGCGCCGGCGCCAAATATCCCGCCACCACCCGCGATGCCGACGGCAAGTTCCTCGACGGCGCCCACACCTACAAGCTCAACCTGCCCGCCAATGTGCCGGCGGCGTTGTTCTGGTCGGTGACTGCCTACGACAACCTGACGGCATCGGGCCTGGACAACGGCCAGCCGTTCCCGTCGCTCAACCAGATGGACAAGCCGGCGCAGAACAGCGATGGCTCGACCGACCTCTACTTCGGCCCCGAATCACCAGGTACGGGCAAGAATTGGATTCGTACCGTACCGGGCAAAGGTTTCCTGGTGATCGTACGTTTGTATGGTCCCAAGCAAGCGTTCTTCGACCAAAGCTGGAAGCCCAGTGATTTGATCAAACAGTAACGATGAACTGCATTGCCCCGTGATTCAGCGGGGCCATGTGAATAAGCTAGAGCAGAGTGAAGATTGTTCATTGATCGACACCGATGCTTGGACTTATTCAGTCCCAGCTTCCATATTCTGTAAATAACGCGGATCGCTCGGTCAGCTAACCGCAGGGGCTGAGCAACTTTCACTGCCTCAGCGGTCATCATCCGAGGTGACCTCGCCAGAGTCGCGAAAACAAGAGCCGCAACCGGACGTTGTGTTCATTGAACCGCCAGTGATCGTTTGGCGCAGTTTGATGCTTGAGCAGCAGGAAACCGGTTGCATGGCTGCTTGACCTGGTGCTTCTCCCTTTTCAATGGTTCCCTTCACCAGTTGCACCCCAGCCTGAGGATGACGGAAGAAAGCACTACTGAGCAGGCCTTATCAGTAATGAAGGCTCACCATCATACGCTTTCAGCTATTGCGTAACGGGTGTGGGATTGCATCGTGATTGTCAGCCTGGGTCGCAAGCAGCCCGTACGTCAACGCAAGTTCCAAGACCGGTAACAAGGGGTATAACTATCAAAACAAAAGGCGGGCCACCCGGAACAAGCCCTCCAACGGCAGCGCCCGGGCCAGGCGCCCCAAGCCTGATTGGCGCCTGCGGCGCGGAGCGATGTGATGAAATCCAGTGCATGGCGATGGGCTCGCAAGAGCCTTCTTGGCTGCATCGGGCTGACCTTGCTGGTCGCTCCACTGTGCGCCAGCGCCATGTACAAATGCCAGGCCAGGGACGGAGCCATCAGCTACACCAGCCAAGCCATCGCCAGCGCCCGCTGCACTCGTCTCAATGGCATGGCGGGCGCCGGTATCGGCGCCAAGGCAAAGGCCCTGCCCCGGCTTGTGCAGGACGACAACTCAGGCGCGGTGCGGGTTCGGGTGTTCACCTTCATCCACAGGGGTGTTCGTCAATATGTGAGCCGGCGCCCCGTCGGGATTTCCGCACGGGTCGATGTCATTGATCTCTATTTCATCAAGGGCTGCTATCTGTGCAGGGCACCGAAGGATTTCAAGGTCGCCTCACTGCGCCTGGACACCCAATCCTATCGGCGGGAGATCGAAGCCGCCTCGGGTCTTTATGGTGTCGACCGGGCGCTGGTCCGCGCCGTGATACATGCCGAATCGGCGTTTCGCCCCTACGCCATTTCCGAAGCCGGCGCCCAGGGGCTGATGCAGTTGATGCCCGCCACCGCAGAGCGCTTCGCCGTCGACGATCCGTTCGACGCACGACAGAACATCCGTGGTGGCGTGCGCTACCTGGCCTGGCTGCTCAAGCGCTTCAACGGCAACCAGGTGCTGGCGTTGGCAGGTTACAACGCCGGCGAAGCGTCCGTGGTCGAGTACAACGGGGTGCCTCCCTACGCCGAGACGCAATCCTACGTCACCCTCGTGCAGTCTTTGACCGAACGCTATCGCAACCATCGTTAGTACCGGGAATGGCTCAAGCGAACGCTCACACTCACCGGTCGCTATTGGCTGTGGGTTCAACCGGTCGATGCAACAGATTGGCTGAATCGTTCAGCGGGTGTTTCGTAGTGTCGTGTGTTCCGGGGGCGGCTATTGAGCGGCCCTGGTTCTCCATCAGCAATTGCCATGAATAGAGCTACGCTTGTCTGCAATGGAGGGACTTTGCGCAGTCCTTCATAGGGCAGCGGAGCCAAAAGACATGGGAATTGAACAGGATGTTTATCCTGCGGCCACCGTTCTGGTGGTCGATGACACGCCAGACAACTTGATGCTGATGACCGACCTGCTCAAGGACAGGTATAGGGTCAAGGCCGCCAACAGCGGCGAAACGGCGTTGCGCGTGCTGCAAAACAATCCACTGCCGGATCTGATCCTGCTCGACATCATGATGCCGGGGTTGTCGGGTCATGACGTCGCCCGGCTGCTGCAGCAAGATCCGCGCACCCGCCAAATTCCGATCATTTTTCTCACTGCACTGGCGTCAATGGAAAACGAAATCCAGGGCCTGGAGCTGGGCGCGGTCGACTACATCACCAAGCCGATCAGTCCGCCACTGGTTCTGGCCCGGGTGCAGACCCAACTGAAGATCAAGGCCGCGGCTGACTTCCTTCGCGATCAGAACGACTTCCTTGAACAGGAAGTCCAGCGCCGCACCCGTGAGGTCATCGCCATTCAGGACGTCACGATCCAGGCCATGGCTTCACTGGCCGAAACCCGCGACAACGAGACGGGCAACCATATCCGTCGCACCCAACATTACGTCAGGCTGCTGGCCGAACTGCTGCGTGATCATCCGCGTTTCAGTCAATTTCTGAACGATGACAGCATCCGCCAGCTGTTCAGGTCGGCACCGCTGCACGATATCGGCAAGATCGGCATTCCTGATCACATCCTGCTTAAACCGGGGCGATTCACCCCGGAAGAATTTGAAATCATGAAGACCCACACCACCCTGGGACGCGATGCCATTCAGCGTGCCGAGGATCAGTTGGGCCTTTCGGTGGACTTTCTGCGCATGGCCAAGGAAATCGCCTACAGCCACCAGGAAAAGTGGGATGGCAGCGGCTACCCGCAGGGACTGGTTGGCGAAGAAATCCCCATGAGCGCCCGATTGATGGCGGTGGCGGATGTCTATGACGCGCTGATCAGTCGTCGTGTGTACAAGGCAGGAATGCCGCACGACCAGGCCGTGCAGATCATTCGGCAGGGGCGCGCGAGCCATTTCGATCCAGACGTCTGTGATGTGTTCCTGGCCAATGCCGAGCAATTCCATCTCATTGCCGAGCGCTTTGCGGACAGCGATCAGGACATGGCCAGGCTGGTCGACCTGCATCGCACTACCCAGAAACCCTGAACGTTCAACACGCCGGTTTTTCATCAACGGGAATGGCCATGACCCGAGTGCTCGCTCTGCTGGAACGTCTGCCTCTTCGTATCAAGCTGATCCTCGGTTTTGCGACATCAGGGGCGCTGGTTCTGGTGCTCGGCGTGCAGAGCCTGCGTACCCAGGATTTGTTGAAAGCGGACATGCAGAGGCTGTACGAGCATGAGTTGGCGGGCATCGAACCCTTGCAGGAAGCACGGGTGCAGATGTCGCATCTCATGCAGGGATTGCAGCATGCCGTCGGCAGCAACAGCGAAGATGATCGTAGCAAGGGCGTCGAGCAATTTCGTGAGGCTCGACAACATCTTCAAGAAGCGTTGCTGCAAACACAACCGACCCTCTGGCGCGAGGAGAATCAAGAGCGATTCGCCACCTTCGAGGTTTTGTTGAAGCGTTTGCTGCACGACGGTGAGACAGCTCTGGAACTGGCCGATGAAGGGGAGCAAGCGCAAGCCTTGCGGCTGATCAATAGCGTCGGGTTCCAGGGGGTGGATGAGCGAGGGGACAACTTGCTCAAGCAGATGGCGCAAATCAAACAGGCGTCCATTCATGACACGGCCAAACAGATCGCAGAATTTGCCGGGCGCAGCACCCGGCTCACTTATCAATTACTGCTCGGTGGCCTGGCACTGGCGTGGTTGATGGGCTGGTTGATCAGCCGTTCGATTCGCCTGCCCCTTTACCGGGTTCGCGCCGCCGTTGACGAGCTGACCGCCGGCCGACTGGACGGGACGATTCCCCATACCGATCTGCAAAATGAAACCGGTGATCTGGCGCGTGCCATCGCGACGCTGCAGACCGAGTCGCAACAATTGGAACGCCAACGCTGGGTCAAGGCGCAAACCGAGCAACTCCAGGCTGACTTGCCACAAGCGGAAACGCCACGGGAGCTGGCCCAGGTCTTTTTGCGCCATATGGCGAGCATGCTCGGCATCTGCCGAGGCGTGCTCTATAGCGTGCAAGAGCAAGATGAAAGCCTGCAACTGATTGGCGGTTACGCGACCGATCCTGATTACCCGCCAGCGCCGACGGTGGCTCTGGGAGCCGGCCTTCTAGGGCAATGCGCCCTGGATCGTGCGCCCCGTGAATTGCAGGGGCTGACGCAGTCGCTCGGACGGTTGCATTCGCAGTTGGGTGAAGTGCCGGCCAGCTATCTGCTGGTGCAGCCGGTATTGCGTGGTGAACGTCTGCTCGGCGTGCTCGAACTGGCGGGTCATCAACCGCTGGGGGCCCGTGAACAGTCGCTGTTGCAGGAGGCCATGCCACGCCTGGCCGGGGCCTTGGCGGTGATGGAGCGTCATCTGGCGGTGCAATCCTTGCTGATCGAGACCCGGCGCCAGGCCGACGAAATGGGTCAGCAGGCCTTGCGGCTTGAGCTGCAATCGAAGGAACTGGAGGCACAACAGACTGCGTTGCGTGCCACCAAGGCCTGGTATCGCGCGATCCTCGAGGCGGCACCGGACGGCATGATCGTCATCAATGCCGAGGGCGAAATCCTGATGACCAACCCGCAACTGGACACGCTGTTCGGTTATGCCACGGGTGAGTTGGTGGGCGAGACCATCGAGCGGCTGGTGCCTGATGCGGCGCGCGGTCGGCATGTGACGTTGCGCAATGGTTTCATCGCCCATGGCAGCACCCGGCAGATGGGCGCGAAACTGGACGACCTCAAAGGCCTTCGCAAGGATGGCAGCCAGTTTTCCGTAGAGATCGGCCTGTCGCACTTGCCGCTTCTGGAGGGGCGAGGCACCTGTATCTGCGCTTCGGTTCGCGATGTCAGCGAGCGACGGCAGATGCAAGCGGCACTCAAATCCAGCGAAACGCAGTTGCGTGCAGTATTGGACAGCAGTCCGGTGGCCATGCTGATCCGTGGCGATGATGGCCGCCTGAGCTACTGCAACCCGGAGCTGGAGGGCCTGTTCGGCGTCAGCCGCGAGCAACTTGGCGAGATGGACGAGAGTCGCTTCTGGTGCGATGCACAAGCGCGCGGCCGCTTCCTGGACGCGGCCGCCAAGGGCGCGGTTTTAAACTTCGAGGCCAGCCTGCAGCGCGATGGTGGAAAGCGTTTCGAGGTCTTGCTCTCGGCCGTCCCCCTGACACTCGGTGAGCGCAACATCAGCGCCAGTTGGTATTACGACTTCACCGACCGCAAGGCCGCCGAGGCGCTAGTACAGCACGCCCGGGAGATCGCCGAAGAGGCGACACGGGCCAAAAGCGAATTCCTCGCCAACATGAGCCATGAAATCCGCACGCCGATGAATGCCATTATCGGCATGAGTCACCTGGCGCTGCGCACCCACCTCGATAACCGGCAACGCAACTACATTGTGAAAGTGCATCGCTCGGCGGAGAACCTGCTGGGGATCATCAACGACATCCTCGATTTCTCCAAGATCGAAGCCGGCAGGATGGACCTGGAGCGTATTCCGTTCCGCCTGGAAGACGTGCTGGAGAACTTCACCAATGTGGTAGGCCTGAGGGCCGAGGATAAAGGCCTGGAGCTGCTCTACAGCACGGTTGCCGATCTGCCGACCGCACTGATTGGCGACCCGCTGCGGCTGGGCCAGGTCCTGGCCAACCTGGGCAACAACGCGACGAAGTTCACCGAACAGGGTGAAATCGTGCTGGGTATCGAGCGCCTCGGGAGTGACGAGGGCAAGGCCGAGCTGCATTTCTGGGTGCGCGACACGGGCATCGGCATGAGCGAAGAGCAATGCCAGAGAATTTTTCAGTCGTTCATCCAGGCCGATAGTTCCACCACTCGCAAGTACGGAGGGACCGGCCTGGGACTGGCGATCTCCAAGCGCCTGGTGGAGATGATGGGAGGCCGCATCTGGGTCAAAAGTGTGCTGGGAAGTGGTTCGACGTTTCACTTTTGCGTGAGTCTGGACATGCAGGCAGATGCTCCTGCGCGACGCATGTTCACCGCCGATGAGCTGCTGGGCATCCGCGTGCTGGTGGTCGATGACAACGCCAGTGCCCGGGAAATTCTTTCGGGCATGGCGCACAGCTTCGGTGTCGAAGTGGACGTCGCCGAAAGTGGTCGCATGGCCTTGCGCATGCTGGCGCAGGCCGAGAAAGATTCACTGCCTTTCGACCTGGTCCTGATGGACTGGCGGATGCCGGGCATGGATGGGGTGGAGACGGTCCGCCAGATGCGCTGCGCCAACCTGGCCCGCACACCGTCAGTCATCATGGTCACCGCCCTTGATCGCGAGGAGTTACTTGAACAGGCCAGGCACCAGGACGTCCATCTGCCGGTGGTGCTGACCAAGCCGGTCACTCCGTCCACCTTGCTGGAAGCCATAGGCACAGTGTTCGGCAAAGTGCCGCAAACCGGTACCCGCGCCCATGAGCGCAACGAGCAGAGCGCTGACAACATGGCACGCCTGAAGGGGGCGCGCCTGTTGCTGGTGGAGGACAACGAACTGAACAGGGAGCTGGCGTGCGACTTGTTGCAAGAGGCAGGCATCGAGCTCGAGCTGGCAGATGATGGCCAACAGGCACTGGACAGGTTGGCCCGGGACAGCGATTTCGACGGTGTGCTGATGGACTGCCAGATGCCGGTGATGGACGGCTATACCGCGACCCGCAGGATTCGCCAGCAATCGAACCTCGCGGCGTTGCCGATCATCGCCATGACCGCCGACGCCATGGCCGGGGACCGCGAACGCGCCCTGGCCTGCGGCATGAATGACCACCTGTCCAAGCCATTGGACGTAGACGGCATGTTCGCCACGCTGGCCAGGTGGATCAAGCCACGGCCCGGGCGCGGGGGCCGGGCGCGGGAGGTGACCGTTGCCAAGACATCCGGACAGTTGCCCGCCGAGCTTGCAGGTATCGATCAGGTCGCCGGTCTGGCTGCCTGTTCGGGCAAGACGACCCTTTACTTGCGACTGTTGCGCACATTCCATGCGACCCAGAATAACTTTGTCGAACAGTTCAAAACGGCAATCACCGATGCCGATCCGACGGCGGCTGTTCGCATGGCTCACACGTTGCGTGGTAACGCGGGGAACATCGGCGCCAGGGCGCTGGCACAGGCTGCAGCACGGCTGGAGCAAGCGTGCCGGGTTGGCGAGCCGAGCGATGGCGTGCAAGCTCACTTGACCGAAGTCAGGCGGTGTTTGAAACCCGTGTTGAGCGCGCTGGCGCTTTTGCCCGAGGAGCAAACGGCTTCAGGGGCGCAGCCGCCGCAGCCCGAGGCGGAGCTCAGTGACCGGCTCACCCGGCTCGGGCAATTATTGGCCGAGAGTGACACCGCAGCCATTGAGGCGCTTGATGAGTTACGGCGGCTGTCTCTCGGTGATGCATTGGCCAGGCGTCTGAGCCGGGTAGCGCAGCAGCTTGAGCGCTTCGACTTCGATCGGGCCCTGGCGTTGCTGCAAGGGGAAATCGAACGCTCCGCCCTGCCCCCCGAATGACCGGAGTGCACCGACAGCAAGGAACCTGGTGTCGCTTAGTACCGATAGGTTGCCTGCACTGAAATGCCATTCGCACTATTGCGGTAGTTGGCACTGTATTGCGGTTGAAGACCGGAGTTGTTCGACTGCCTCACCGAGACTTTGGAATCCCAGAGATAACCATAAGCAAAGTCTATCGTCAGATCCGGACTCGGCGAATAAGCACCTCCCAGGGTCACGGCCTGGCGATTGCCAACCGGAACGCGCACGCTGCGATCGGCATTTCTGATGGGCGAAGGATCATAGGCGTAGCCCGCGCGCAGCAGCCATTGTTGGTTCAATTGATACGAGGCGCCAACGGCGGTGCTCCAGGTGTCCCGCCAGTTCATTTCTTCGATCACATGCCCCAGGCCAGCCGCCTGGCCCAAGGGGGTAAGACCGCTGTTGACGGCCTCGACCTTCTTGATCCGGCTCCAACGTTTCCAGGTGGTCCCCAGGTAGCCCGTCCAGCGACTGTTGAAATGATGGGTGATAGAGGTGTCCACGGATTCGGGCATCGTGAGGTCTATCTTGTTGTCATACTTTCCGTCCAGCGGGACAACGCTCGGGGAGCCGGAAATCTCAGTATGCCCTTCGAGTTCATAGTCCACCTTCGAGTGATAGTTAATCCCCCAACGGGTAGCCTCGGTAAAGTCAACCAGGAGGCCGACGTTGTACCCAAGTGCCGTGTCATCGCCTTTGATGGTGACCCGTGTGTCCTCGCCGTTGTTCAGGGCGCCGGTGGCCAGGTAGTTCTGAAGTTTTGCATTGAAACGGTTGATGGTCGGTCCACCACCAATGGATAGGTAATCATTGATCCGCCAGGCAATGGTGGGCTGCAGGGTTATTTCCCTGGTCGTGCTATAGGAGCCATGGTAGCGGCCCTGAAAACTGCTCTCGTAATCATTGATCAGACCACTCGGAGCATAGAGACCCAGTCCAATCGAAAATCGATCATCCAGCGGCGTCGACATATAGGCGAAGGGCACAACGCCCAACGGTACCGAGTCCCCTTTGTTCGTTCCCGGAGCACTGCTCTGCGCATCGCTGATGTCATCGCTCACCGAGACAACCGCGGCTCCGCCGGAAATCTCACTGCGCTTCAGTTTGGTCAAGCCCGCTGGGTTGCCAAAGATGGTGCTGGCGTCCAGCGCGGAAGATGACCGTCCCGCATAAGCAGTTCCCGCACTGCTTGCACTTTGTTCGTTAAGGGCAATGCCATTGGCGCTTGCGCTTGTTGAAACGCTGAGTATTACCGCGGCACCTGTGAATCTGATCCAGGAAGACACTTCTTGCACAGCTGAGAGACACGGGGTTGCACGCTTGCTCAGTTTCATTTCCCACCTCGAATTGTTTTTATTGATTGGTGTGCAGGCAAAGCTTCGCCTTCCGGTGCACTTGGCAGTGCCGGCAGGCGTTGATCGAAGTTGTGAAAGGCCCTGGCTGACAACTACCAGGGCCGAGACGCCGGACTTACGAAGCCGGGATCATTTGAGCCACTCCACCTGAAAGCTATAGCGACCTAGAAGAAGGGCCAAAGACGCTTGATCTGTTCCGGCGCGGATGCATGCGACTAACCCACGTTGTTCATGCTGGATGACCTCGACCGCAATGTCCTTCAGACACATGCGTTGCACTTCCTGCCGAACGACTCGGGTTATTTCGCGCTGCTGCAAGGCGGGCTTGAAGATTTTGCCAACGGCCGTCAATGGCAGTGCTTCGAGGATTTCGATCCGCTTGGGAATGGCCGCCCGCTCACTGATGTGGTGCTGAGCAAATTGCTCAAGTTCTTCGATATTGCAGACGTGGCCTGGTCGCAGTTGCACGTAGGCGACCGGCACTTCGCCCGAATAGGCGTCCGGGCTGCCGATGGCCGCCGCCAACGCCACCGCTGGGTGGGCTTGCAGCGCCTCTTCGATTTGCTTGGGATCGATATTGTGGCCGCCGCGGATAATCAGCTCCTTTTTACGCCCGGTCAGCCAGAAGTAGCCATTTTCATCCTGGCGCCCCAGATCGCCCGTGTTCAGCCAGCGCTGACCATTGATCTCAATCCACAGACCCCGGTTATGGCTTTCCTCAACGTAGCCCTCGAACAGGTTCGGACCCGTGATGGTGATCACGCCAATTTCGTTGGGGTCAGCGTCGCGCAGATACTCTCCAGCGTCATCGAGCATGACTGTGCGCATGTCCTGATAGGCAATCCGTAACCCGATGGAGCCGATGTAGCGTTCGCCATGGGCCGGGTTGACCGAGGACACGCACGCGCCCTCCGTGAGTCCATAACCTTCGAGGATCTTCACCCCGGTCCGGCCTTCGAACGCCCGGAAAAGTTCGACCGGCATCGGCGCGGCACCACACATGGCATAACGAAGGCTGGACAGGTCGCGGCCTTCCAGCTCGTTTTGCAACAGTGCGCAATAGACGGTTGGAACACCGGAGAAGAAGTTGATGCCGAAGTACTCAACCATCTCCCAGAAGCGTGGCATCACACCCTCACCGCGATAACCCTGCGGCGTGCCGAGGATGACATGATCACCTTGGCTCCAAGGCATCAGGCCTGTCACCAGCTGTGCATTGACATGGAACAGCGGCAACCCACAGAAAATGACCTGGCCACTCCCGTGTGGCTGCATGTGCGTGTCCATGGCCCACGCGTTGAACACCTCCGCCCCATGGGTACGCATCGCTATCTTGGGCAGGCCGGTGGTGCCGCCGGTGCAGAAGTAAGAGGAACGATCCTCCGGACTGAACAGCCGGGCACTCTTCAAGTGCGTGCCTGGCTGAGCGTCCATCAGCGTGCGTAGTTCGTGAATCGTGGCGCCCTTGTGCAACTCACGTTCTTTTTCTGCCAGGGATTCAAGGGATTCACGCTGAGCTGCATCAACGTAAGGCCCCATGCCAACCCACACGACGTGCTTGATCTGGGGAAGTTGATCAAGCTCTGAGGCCAGCTTGGGCCACAGGTCACTGCCCGGAGTCGGCGCGAGCGTTACCACCACGCTGGCGTTCGCGGCCCGCAGCAAGGTCGCTATCTGTTTGGCCTCTTGCAGCGGATTGATCGCCATGACGATACCGGCCGCTTCACCCCCCCAGATGGTGAAGTGGGTTTCCGGCAGGTTGGGCAGGATGAAGGCCAGCACTTCACCCGGGGTAATGCCCAGGTCGTGGAAGGCATTCGCCGCGCGAGTGATGTCTTTGACGAGTTCGGCATAGCTCCAGTGGTGGGTGTTCCTGAAACGGGTAGCGTCGGCGAAGAAACTCAGTGCCGGCGCGTTGGGGCCAAGCCCGGCTGTCCGGGTCAGTGCTTCATAAGTGCTTGAAGCCAGGCCACGCTCTGCCAGCGGGACCTGCTCAATACGTTCAATGTCGCCCAGAGATCGCACCATCATTTTCAGGCCTCCTCTACGACTCGGTTGCGTTGCACACCCAGGTCGATCACGCCATCGGCACTGCGAATGCGCGCCTCGACCACGTCGCCTGCCTTGAGATACTGCGTCCGTCCTTCCTGCGCCTTGAGGAATAGCTTCCACTTGGTGGCTTCGGGCATCAGGGCGGCAATGCGCTGTTTGGCCGGCGAAGGGATGGTCAGTGCGCATCCCGCAGGCGTACCGGTGGCGATCAGGTCGCCGGGGGCGAGATCCTGGACGGTGGAGAGTTCGGTCAGGGTTTCAGCGGGGCCATACACCAGGTTGGCCGTGCTGTCGCTTTGTCGGACTTCGCCGTTGACCGTCAGGCGCAACTGCAAGGCTTTCAGGTAATGCATGTCCTGGGCATCCAGCAGGCAGAGATACGGACCGACCGGGCCGAAAGTACG
Source organism: Pseudomonas sp. FW305-70 (assembly GCF_058783925.1). NCBI lineage: Bacteria > Pseudomonadati > Pseudomonadota > Gammaproteobacteria > Pseudomonadales > Pseudomonadaceae > Pseudomonas > Pseudomonas sp. FW305-70. Next base: position 9,556 of record NZ_JBYSYZ010000029.1, on the reverse strand, counting down.
GAAGCTCTTGCCCTTGTAGAACTGCATCTGAGGGATCTGGATGTCGCGTGCCGAGTAGTCGTTGACAATGACCACACCCGCAACGAACTCATGCAGGTTGGCGTCATTGACGGTCACTGCGCCGCTGATTGTGCGTTTCATCACCAGCCCGAGTTCGATCTCATAGTCAAGGAAACGCACGGTGCGCGGCTTGATCAGAACGCTGTCTGCGGCCACCAGGCAACTGGTCGCCTTGGTGAACATCATGTTGTATTTCTTCGCATCCGGGTCCATGCCCGACTCGATCATGTGCTGCCGGTAGTTGGCTCCCTGGCAGACGAACTGTTGGTTGCGGGTCACCGGCGACAGCAGCTTCACTTCGTGCGCCTCCAACTGCTTACCTTCGAGTTGAGCGAGGTCGTCGATACTGTTCTGGCAGATGAAGTCACCCGTGGTCTCAAAAGTGCCCGGGACAATCGTGATACGGTCTTGGCGCAGCACGCCCCAGTGGATACCGTTCTCAAACTCAAAGCGGACGACGTGTACAGCGGACATTGAAGGTACTCCTGGGGCAGCGTTTGTCCCGCGCTCGACGGCGCGAGAACTGTGGTGTTGTTCTGAGAGTGGGCTGGCGACGCGGTAGATCAACGAGCCGCTGGCGATCAAGGCTCCGGCTTTGAGTAGGTCTCGCCGGCTATACCGGGTAGCGATGCCCGACATGGCGGCCGCTCTACCCGAACATCCGCATCAGCGTGATCAACTTGCGAATCGTCAAGTCCGGGCTGCGTCGCAGGTTGCGGACCAGCGCTCGCATGTTGCTAAAGCTCATCTTGGGTTTGGTAAAACGCTTGGGCATGCGCTGCCCCCACTGCGCCATTGCTTCCGGGCTCACGGGATGGATGCCCGTAGGCCGAGTGGCCGTGAACACATCCCCGTCGCAGTAATGCTCGTGCTTGTCGCCCCATGGGTCTTGCCAGTAATCGAAGATCTGACTGCCCAGAATGTGCCGACCGATCCCCCATGAGTGTTCCCACCCCTGCTCCCGCAGGACGCGCTGCCCCATGCCCACCGCATCTGCATCGACGACCTCAAAGGCACTATGGCTATAGGCAGCCATGAACCCCTGCGCTATCGCGAGCGTATGATGGGCGGCGGGCGTTTCGCCGAGGTCAAGGCGCATGAAGGCGACGATAGGCGAGCCGTCGGGCAGTACCTGCACATCACTGGGAATAAATCCGAAATGCCGGGTGTACCAGGCACAGGTCGACTGGTAGTCGGCCACTTCAATAACGATATGACCGAGCTTGAGTACCTCAGGCGGAGCGATCGGCGGGCGTTGTGTGGCGTTGATTCGCGGTTGCTGCTGCGCCAGGTTCCAGGATAGAGGCGCCCGATGTTTCAAAGGTCTGGCTGGCGTCCGGTCGCAAACAGCCTCCACGATGAAACCGGAAGGATCCTTCAGATGGACGCAATACCCGCCACCAGGATGGTCCGACTTCTCGATCGATGACGCACCCGGGATTTGAGTCAGCTTTTCCAGATCGTCGAGAGACTCGACAGCCAGACCGAACCCGACAAACCGTGCCTGCTCGGCACGCTGGACGCGGTAGCAGTAGGAACTCGCTTCAGTAGCGCGTAGATAGAGCGTGTCGGCGTCCTGCTGACCGACCGTCAGGCCGAAGTCCGTCAGGAAGCACGCCGCCTGGTTCAGGTCCGGCCGTTGAAAGATCAGGTGCGTCAGATCCTGCGCCTTCACTGTCGGCTGTGGATGCCGGGCCGGTTGCGGTGTCGCCAGCCGGTGCGGTTCTTTCTTGTGGGTCATTGTTTTTGTTTCCCGGTTTTTTAGGGCAAAGCTATCCCGCCCCCTGAAAAATCAGGGGGTGTTATCGGGTCGAGTGGGTTACGTGATCAGTCTGGAGACGGCAGTACCGGCAACTCCGAGGTTGCCAGCGCACGAGCCTCTTGCGGTGGAATGCCTAATGCCCGCAGCACCAGCTCGGCCGTGTCAGAGCCCGCTTCGCGCCACGTTCTATGCCCTTCCAGCACCAGGAAAATCGAGCCGAGGACGCTGCTCGATATCAGCGTGAGTATCGAGAGCAATTGCTCCTGGCGAAAGGTGTAACGCCCACTGGAAAGTCCGTTCAGAAGATCGGTAGTCGCCTGGCCGCTGAACATTTCACGCAATGCCGGGTTGCTCATGGCGAACTTATGGATAAAGGCCCCCCATTGGGAGTCCTCATGCGCTCGACGGATGAAGAACCGGATGCCATTGGCAAGGCGCTGAGCGGGGTCGGACAGGGAGTTGAAGCTCTTGCTGACGCGCTCATGCATCTCCGCCGCAAGCTGCCCGGCAACTGCCTCGAACAGGCTTTCCATATTGTCGATGTTGCTATAGACCGTTCCGCGAGCCACGCCGGCCTCTTGTGCAAGGTCCAGGATGTTCACTTGCGAGGTACCTCGTTCCGCGAACAGGCGAAAAGCGGCTTGATGAAGGCGGCGTTGCGTTGGATTCAGGGATTCCACGGTTCTCTCTCCAGGATTACCTTTATGACGCCAATTGAACACGCGTGTTCAATTGGCGTCAACAGTGGTTTTTGAATTAAATCCGTCAATCCCCATGAAAAGCGTTATAACTCTTGAAAACAGGGTGTACGAAGCCATAAAAGGCTCAAAGTGAGCTCTTCGCACAGCAGGCAAATGAACATGCATGTTCAGCATTTTCGGGCAGTGGCTTCGACCTGATAGTCACTGGCAACGTCGGGATGACATCCGATCAGGCGGGAAGCGGTTTGCTGGCAATTCTCCTGGCTCTGGCAGGTGTTGCGCCCAGCGCCTGGAGAATCATTTCGCTGACCCGCAGATCGTGCTCCAGCGCTGCACGGCCCTCGACAACCGCGCGCATTGCTCCAGTGGTGCATGACAAGACCATGTCCAGGGCAACGCCTTCGTCCACGTAGGCGAAAGTGCCCGCACGCAGCCCCTCGCGCAAATCGTCAAGGACATGGGTGGCCAGGCGCGAGCGCATTGCCTGATCGAAATGGATGATGCGCAGCAGCGCATTTGCCCATTGATGGTCGGTAGCGGCCCGACAGATAAACATGCGAACACCAATCGAAAGCCGCTGCGCGCCGCACTGCACGTCCGAGGTCAACACGGAAATGGCATCGGAGAACTCGGCGGCCATGGCGATGCCCACCGCCTCCAGTACTTCGTCGCGCGTGCGGAAATAGTTGTAGATGGTCCCGTTGGATACCTCCGCTTCCGCGGCCACCTCCAACAGTGCGATCTCCCCCACCTCTTTGCGTGCAACCAGACGCAACGCCGCGTCCACCAGGCCGCGACGGGTGCGCTCACGCTTCTTGTAGCCCCTGGTAAGAGGTTGGGGCGCGGCATCTTCTAAAGAAAGTGTGGGGGAAGGCATGATCAAGCTCGCAAGCGGGTGGGCTCATTGATAGTAATGGAAACGCGGTCAGGCGTGGCGTCATCGCTCATCAGCAGACCCCAACAGTCTCCTAGGAGTCTACTGGCCTCTGTGCCAGGGACGTGATGCATGATGATACGGTCAGGGCGAACGGCGACCAGCGTTCCTTTTGCAGCCAGCGGCAGGATGTCATGGTTCATGTCTTCGATGAAGTCACAACGGCCGCCGGAGCGTTGACCACGGGGTCTGACCGCCAGGAAGTGCCCCCCCATCTTTTCCCAGGAAACGATCTGATCAGTGGTGAGCAGCGACAACGGGTCAACACCGAATCCAACCAGGGTCAGGTTGTCTCCCAGTGCATCGTCGCTCAGCTTGATCTGCTTTTGCAGGGTGCGAACCCAAGCCTGGGGAAACAGGCTGCCACGGACCAACTTGTCACCCCTGCGATGCTGCACGAACAGGCCGTGCTTGAAGATGTTTTTCGGCTTGATGTCCAACTGCTCGAAGTACCTTCTGGTAGCGGGGGTCAACGCCAGCGTGCGCATCAGGCCGTGGATGAAGAATGCGGCGATCCTGTTCTTTGGCATCACCAGGCGGCCCATGAGCTTTGCCAGATCGATCATGGCCCGGGCATGCGGGCGGCGCTCTGCATCATAGGTATCGAGTATCGCAGGCGCGGCATGGCCACGAAGAACCCAAGCCAGTTTCCAGGCAAGGTTGGCGCCGTCACGAAGGCCCGCTACGAGACCTTGTCCCACAAAAGGAGGGGTGATGTGTGCGGCGTCGCCGACCAGGAAAGTACGTCCCTTGCTGAATCTATTGCAGCAACGCGCGTGGAATCGATAGACCGCCTGGCGCTCGATTTCCAGTTCCTGCGGATCGACCCACGGCGCAATGAGCCGCGCGATGCTTTCCGGGCTTTCCAGCTCCTCCCGGGATTCGCCGGGCTGCAGCATGAATTCCCAGCGCTCCCTGCCACCGGGGGCGGGCATGTGCGGCGTGGGCCGTCGTGGATCACAGATAAACTCGATGTGATCGATGGCTGACTGATGCCGGTTCCTGGCATCGACAATCAGCCAATCCTCTGCATAGGTTTGCCCTTCGAACTCCTGGCCGATCAGAGCCCTGACCCTGGAGCTGGCACCATCCGCTCCGATCAGGTACTGGGCGCGAACGGCATGCGACTGCCCATTTTCATCCCGTACGGTGGCGACCACGCCGTCCGCTTCCTCAACCAGACTCTCCAGCTCGAAACCACCCAGGCTGGTCACTGATTTGAGTCGGGCAACCTGGCCACGCATCGCTCGTTCGAGGTCGGGTTGATAGAACGTCACAAGCTTGGGATGGCCATCGATGCACCCTTGAGTATCGGCTCGACCGAATTGCCCGAGGACCGGAGAGTGCATCCTCACTTCAGGGATAGCGATCTTCTCGAAAGCGTCCTCCGACAATCCGGCGAGTTGCAGGATGCGCAGGGCCTCATTGTCCAGAGCAATGGCACGAGGCATCAGGACGATTTCATGGAGCTTGTCCAGCACCAGGGTCGTAACCCCGTAGCGGCCGAGCAGCGCCGCGATTGTCGCCCCTACCGGACCGTTACCGACGATCAGTACATCGACGGTGGAGGAAGGCAATTCGCAAACTTTCTTGTTGTTGTTCATCTCGAGCCCTTGTTGTGATTGAAGTCGTGAGGCGCACAGGTCTCATCGTCAGGCAGGGTCAAGGTATGCAATATTGATGAATATTTCAATATTGACGTAATTTTCATTTTTAGCTTCGAGCCATTGCCAGACCACATCGGGAGGCATGCCGAACAGCCCTTCGCAACGGGCAGCTTTCGGCCAGGCGCTGTCGCCGACAAGCGGCAGCCTTGCGGTGGCCCAATGCGCTAGCCTTTAAACGCGCTGTGATTGATGAAGCGAAAAACGCCGGTCTCTACGTCTTCGGCGGCGGAATCGACGACGTACCGCCCATACTCGTCTCTGCTGACGGCGCGGTTGCAATGGGCGGCCATCCTTGGGCGACCAGGAACTGCGCGTCTTCGGGTTCGACCCGCAGTCCTGAGGGCAGCACTGAAACCGGCAAATGCGGCCTGACACTTCATTCATTGCAGATCATCACAGGTACGCCCCACCATGCGAAATCCACTCAAGCATTCAAGAGTTCGTTCTGGTTTTTTACTGGGTGTTATCTCAATGGGGCTGACCGCTTGCACCAGCGACGAGAACATGACTGCAGCGACCAAAGAAATTACTCGACCACCTGTCGATGACAGCGAGACGTCGTCTGTGCGAATCACAACCAGTTGGCTGCAACACTCACTTAGCCAAACGGGTTGCCTTCAGCACGCCAGAGCGGCGCTTACAAAAGCGAGGTATTTTGTTGAAGCCGGAGACAGATCAGTCTATGGGTTGCGTGAAGGCATGACTTTTGCGATTCGCTGCGACTACGAAGGCGTTGCTTTTCTCGCAGTAGCTTATCGCCACAGGCCAAGTACTCAAACCCAGGATCGGATCCTGAATGAAATCACCAGGCTATTTTAAGGGAAACCGGGCCCCTGCTACCGCCATAAATGGGGCACTACACCCACCCAGCCGGGCGTTTACCACCAAACCTGAGGAATATTCCCCACTCCCCTTCTCTGGCTTGAAAACACACAAAAACTGCCTGTTAATTGCATTGAACTTTTTCTTTATCCCAAGGTAGTGGCTCATTAGTTGCACACCCCCTGATACCCGCAACAGTTCGTCCCGGCCATTGAAACGACGGGACATCACGCGAGGGGTGAAAAATGAAACGCGCGACTCCACCTTGCGATTCCTTCGGCTTACTGCGCAAATCAAGCCTGCCTTGTGCGATGTTCCTTACCCTGGCCATGGCAGAAGCCGCGCCGCTGGATGATTTCGGCCCGCCACCACCGACAGACCCCTCGGCGTTTACCAACCCACCGGCCGACCCCAAGGCCGCGCTGGAAGCCATAGAGGCCATGCCACCCGCCAACACGGGCGCCTTTGCCCTGCCCAATGGCGTTTTTGGCACTCGCACCACGCCAACGGTCGACAACGTACTGCCGCCAAACCTGCAGACCTCGTTCAAAATCCCCACCAACGGCAAGCCCAGCCCGTTGTTCGGGGCGCAGCCGTACACTCAGCAATTGCTGCTGTTCGAAGAGTTCGGCACGGAAAAACTCGACCCCACGCTGCCGCCGCCTACCCTGACCTTCCCGGTACCGATCGTCGGTCCGGCGCCCCAGCAGGATCCGAACAATATCGCCCGCAGTGGTCCTTCGGCCGCGGCGCTCGAAGCCTTCATGCGCCAGCCCGGGCTGTACCCGTTTCCGTCGCAGTTTTCCAACGTGCTGGACCGCAACCCGTGGAAAGCGCAGATCGAAGCCTTCCTCAACCGCCATCCGGTCGGCTCGCCGGCCGAGGGGCGTCCGCCAGGAAAAGGCTGGTCGCACCAGCGCTGGAACGAGTTCTACCCACAGGTCGCCTTCAAGACCGCCCAAGCAGGCGCCAAGCTCAACGGCGGCATGCGCGACCGTCGGCAATTGCACAACTATGCGGTCGGTGAGTTCGGGCCAGGCGGACTCTACAACCAGACCTCGGACAACCCGATCATCGCGGGCACCACCAAAGGCATCGACACGCGCTTTCATCCCAACATGCCGATCCAGAATCACAAGGCGCTCTGGACCTTCGACGGTACCTTTCCGCCAAAACTGTTGATGGTGCGCTACGGCCAAGCGGTGCTGATGCGTCACTATAACGCCCTGCCGATCGATCCATCGGCCAACATGGGGTTTGGCCTGCACACCCTCAGTACCCACGAACACAACGGCCACTCCCCCGCCGAAAGCGACGGCTTTGCCAATGCGTTTTTCTTTCCGGGGCAGTACTACGACTATCGCTGGCCGATCCAGTTGGCTGGTTACGACAGCATCAATACCAGCGCCCAGGATCCCCGCGCGGCGTTCCCCTGTTCCCCGGGGGAAACCCTGTATGTCAACGATGCCACGCCGGGCCTCAAGACCTGCAACAACGGCACCATCAAGATTCGTGGCGACTGGCGCGAAACCATGAGCACCCACTGGTTCCACGACCACATGCTCGATTTCACCGCGCAGAACGTCTACAAGGGCAGCGCGACGATGATGAACTACTACAGCGCCCTGGATCGCGGTAACGAAGCGTTTGTAGACGGCGTCAATCTGCGCCTGCCCAGCGGCTCGGCCTTGCCCTGGGGCAACCGCGACTACGATGTGAACCTGGTTGTGGCCGACAAGGCCTGGGATCAGAACGGCCAACTGTGGTTCAACCCCTTCAACACCGATGGTTTTCTCGGTGACCAGATGCTGGTCAACTGGCAGTACCAGCCGCGCCTGAACGTGCGGGCGCGCAGCTATCGCTTCCGCATCCTCAACGGCTCGGTGTCACGTTTCTTCAGGATCGCACTGGTGCGTGAAATCATCGGCACCGGTGGCGAATTCCCTGGCCCCACAGGTTCCGGCCTGTCTTACACCCGCGTGCCGTTCCACTTGATCGCCAACGACGGCAACCTCATGGAACATGCCGTGCCGTTCGACGGCAGCATGGATCTGGACGCTGACGGCGACCTGCAGGACCACAACGCCATCCTGCCCTCCATGGGTATCGCCGAACGTTTCGACATCATCGTCAACTTCTCGAAATACGGGATCAGGACTGGCGACAAGCTGTACTTCGTCAACCTGATGGAGCACCACGACGGCAAGGGGCCGGAAAGTCTGCCGCTGAGCCTGGCCGATGTCCTGTCCGGCAAGTACAAGGCGGTGCTCAAGCTGGGCAGTAACGGCTTGCAATGGGAGAACGGCGACCCGGCGGTGGGCAAGTTCATGCAGATGGTGGTCCAGCCTTATGCCGGCCAGGACGTGAGCATGAACCCCGCCGACTTCGAACCCACCAAGCCGGGCAAGCCGGCGGGTAAAAGCATGATCCCGCTGCCCCTCAACCGTGACGACCCGGTGGTGCAGGCCAAGCTCAACGCCGCGCGGCATCGCGAGTTCATCTTCGGCCGTTCCGACGGTACCGACGAAGAACCCTGGACCATCAAGACCGACGGCGGTCTGGGCTTCCAGATGGACCCTCGGATCATCAGCGCCGCTCCGCAACTGGCCACCGGTCCGACCCCTGCCGGATTCTCCGGCGACGGCACCCTGGAAGTGTGGAAAATCAGGAACGGCGGCAACGGCTGGAGCCACCCGGTGCACGTGCATTTCGAAGAAGGCGTCATTCTTAACCGTGACGGCAAGGCGCCGCCGGAATGGGAAAAATGGGCGCGCAAGGACGTCTATCTCATCGGCGAAGGCATCGACAGTACGGAGGCCGTGGACATTGCGATCCGCTTCCGCGAGTTTGCCGGGACCTACCTGGAGCACTGCCACAACACCCAGCACGAGGACACCTCCATGCTGCTGCGCTGGGATGTCGAGCACCCCGGCCAGTTCCAGTTGATGCCAACCCCCCTGCCCGGATGGGACGGCGTCACCTACGTCAATTCCGCTGCGCTGCCGACCTTCCGCACTGGCGATAGACGTGAAGAGGACGGCGATAACCAAAAACCGATTGCCAACCCCGACAGCGCCATCAGTAACACCGGCCAACCGGTGATCATCAACGTGCTGGCCAACGACACCGACCCTGACGGTAACGTGCCACTCAAAGTGGTGGGACTGGAGCAACCGGACTCCGGCAAGGGCGTGGTCAGCACCGACGGTCTGCGCGTGATCTACACACCACCGGCCACGGTCCCCGCGCCGTTCACCGCGACCTTCTCCTATAGGGCCAGCGATGCCAGGAACGCGGAATCGCCACCGGCGACGGTGTCCGTGGCGGTCTCGGCAGGGGTCGTCGAGAACCTGATCGTTACCAGCGCCACCGTCACCGCCCGCAGCAGCAGCCGCTGGTATTGGGTCCTGTCCGGCACCACCTCCCGTGGCACGGGCAATAGCATCACGGCGACCGCCACGACCACAACCGGCACGGTGAACCTTGGCACCGCCACCCTGACGCTTACGCCGACAGGCGCGCGCTGGAATATCGCGGTGACAACCGTCGGCAGCGGCCCGTCGGCTGCCCCGACGGCGACCATCAAGTCGGCCTTAGGCAAAACCGTGAC
>NZ_JBYSYZ010000028.1:0-80690 GCF_058783925.1 Pseudomonas sp. FW305-70 | reverse complement strand
GACGGTGGATCAGGCGACATAGATGAATCTGACACACCGCTTTCGCGAGCAAGCCCGCTCCCACACTGGATCTTCATAGCCTTCCAGTTTTGCACTCGCCCACAAAAAAGCCCCCACTGCCACAAGGGCAACGGGGGCTTTTTGTGGGGCGCTTACATCTCGACCTGCGTCCCCAACTCAATCACCCGGTTCAGCGGCAGATTGAAGAAACGCAAATTGCCATTGGCGTTCTGCAACATGAAGGCAAACAGCGCCTCACGCCAGCGCGACATGCCTTCGAGCTTGGAGGCGATGACCGTCTCGCGACTGAGGAAGTACGTCGTGCGCATCGGGCTGAAGTCCAGTTCATCAAGGTGACACAGCTTCAACGCCTTCGGTACGTCCGGCTCGTCGGTGAAGCCGAAGTGCAGGATCACCCGGAAGAAACCTTCGCCGTAGGCATCGACCTCGAACCGTCGCGATGGCGGCACCCGCGGGATGTCTTCGTAGACCACCGTCAGCAGCACCACTTGCTCGTGCAGTACCTGGTTATGCAACAAGTTGTGTAACAGCGCGTGGGGCACGGCGTCCGGTCGCGCAGTGAGGAACACTGCCGTGCCCTGCACGCGATGGGGCGGTTGTACCGCGATGCTGCTGATAAAGATCGGCAGCGGCAAACCACCCTCATCGATGCGCTCGACCAGCAACTGCTTGCCGCGCTTCCAGGTGGTCATCAGCACAAACAGCGCGAAACCGGCGATCACCGGAAATGCACCGCCCTGAACGATTTTCGGCACGTTGGCGGCGAAGTACACACCGTCTACCAGCAGGAAACCCAACAGGATCGGCACCACAAGCACCGGTGGCCACTTCCACAGCAACAGGATCACCGCAGACACCAGGATACTGGTCATCAGCATGGTCCCGGTCACCGCCACACCGTAGGCCGAGGCCAGGGCACCGGAGGATTCAAAACCCAGCACCAACAGCACCACGCCGACCATCAGCGCCCAGTTCACCGCGGCGATGTAGATCTGGCCCTGTTCGGCGCTGGAGGTGTGCCGGATGTGCATACGCGGAATGTAACCGAGCTGGATCGCCTGACGGGTCAGGGAGAACGCACCGGAAATCACCGCTTGTGAGGCAATCACTGTGGCCAGGGTCGACAGACCGACCAGAGGGATCAATGCCCAGCTCGGTGCCAACAGGTAGAACGGGTTACGCGCCGCTTCCGGGTCGCCCAGCAGCAAGGCACCCTGACCGAAATAGTTCAGCACCAGCGCCGGCAGCACGAGGATGAACCAGGCACGAGCGATCGGCTTGCGACCGAAGTGGCCCATGTCCGCGTAAAGAGCCTCGGCACCGGTCAATGCCAGCACCACGGCGCCGAGAATCGTCACGCCCATGCCCGGATGGACCATGAAGAAACGTACACCCCATACCGGGTTCATCGCTTGCAGGACTTCCGGATGCTGGCTGATGCCATAGACGCCCAGTGCGCCCAGCACAAGGAACCAGGTCACCATGATCGGCCCGAACAGAATGCCGATCCGCGCGGTACCGTGACTCTGAATAAGAAACAGCGCGACCAGCACCACCAGCGACAGTGGCACGACCCAATGATCGATGCCATCGAATGCCAGGCCCAGGCCTTCAATTGCCGAAAGCACGGAAATCGCCGGGGTAATCATGCTGTCACCATAGAACAACGCCGCACCGATCAGTCCGCAGACCACCAGCAACGTGCGTAATTTGGCGTGTCCCGCCGCCGCCCGCCGCGCCAGCGCGGTCAAGGCCATGATCCCGCCTTCGCCCTGGTTGTCGGCGCGCAGCACAAACATCATGTACTTGATCGACACGACCCAGATCAGCGACCAAAAGATCAGCGCCAGGATCCCCAGCACCCCGTCATGGTTGACCGGCACACCATAGCCTCCGGAAAACACTTCTTTGAGGGTGTACAACGGACTGGTGCCGATATCGCCATAAACAACCCCGACTGCCGCGACCAGCATGCCGATCGGCTTCACCGCCGAATGCTCGGCACCGGCAGCCTGACTACTTGCCTGACCCATCCACCACTCCTACTTCTCAGACCCGGGCTTGTTTGAAAGAAGCACTATGCTTTGTCGTGCAGCATGCGCTGTTTTACATCAGGTTACAGACGTTTAGTTGACTGTAAAAACCAGTAAAGCGTAACGGCGCGAAGCATAGCGCAGCACTCGTCGCATTTCCCCGCATAAAGCTGGTCAAGTGAGCGACTCATCGCTAGAATTGCGCACTTTTTGATCAGAGGCGCCATTCAAGCGCCCGTCCGTCGGTTTTGCCCTGCCCGGCAAGCGGCGTCACAAAATACCGAGGTTAGACATGTCCACCACTCCTGCGCCGGCCAATCCAAAGGTTGGCTTCGTATCCCTGGGTTGCCCCAAAGCACTGGTCGACTCCGAGCGCATCCTTACCCAGCTGCGCATGGAAGGCTATGACGTGGTGTCCACCTACCAGGACGCCGACGTCGTGGTGGTCAACACCTGCGGCTTCATCGATTCGGCCAAGGCCGAGTCCCTGGAAGTGATCGGCGAAGCCATCAAGGAAAACGGCAAGGTCATCGTGACCGGCTGCATGGGCGTCGAAGAAGGCAACATTCGCGACGTACACCCGAGCGTGCTGGCCGTGACCGGTCCGCAGCAGTACGAGCAAGTGGTCAACGCCGTGCACGAAGTCGTGCCGCCACGCCAGGACCACAACCCGCTGATCGATCTGGTGCCGCCACAAGGCATCAAACTGACTCCGCGCCACTACGCCTACCTGAAGATTTCCGAAGGCTGCAACCACAGCTGCAGCTTCTGCATCATCCCGTCGATGCGCGGCAAACTGGTCAGCCGTCCGGTGGGCGACGTGCTCGACGAGGCCCAGCGCCTGGTCAAGTCCGGCGTCAAGGAGCTGCTGGTGATTTCCCAGGACACCAGTGCCTATGGCGTCGACGTGAAATACCGCACCGGTTTCTGGAACGGCGCGCCGGTGAAAACCCGCATGACCGAACTCTGCGAAGCCCTGAGCACCCTCGGCGTCTGGGTTCGCCTGCACTACGTTTACCCGTACCCGCACGTTGACGAGCTGATCCCGCTGATGGCCGCCGGCAAGATCCTGCCGTACCTGGACATCCCGTTCCAGCACGCCAGCCCGAAGGTGTTGAAGTCGATGAAGCGCCCGGCCTTCGAAGACAAGACCCTGGCACGCATCAAGAACTGGCGCGAAATCTGCCCGGACCTGATCATCCGTTCGACCTTCATCGTCGGCTTCCCGGGCGAAACCGAAGAGGACTTCCAGTACCTGCTGAACTGGCTGACCGAAGCGCAGCTCGACCGTGTCGGCTGCTTCCAGTACTCGCCGGTTGAAGGCGCACCGGCCAATGACCTGGACCTGGAAGTCGTCCCGGACGACGTCAAGCAGGACCGTTGGGAGCGCTTCATGGCGCACCAGCAGGCCATCAGCTCGGCGCGCCTGCAAATGCGCATCGGCCGTGAAATCGAAGTGCTGGTCGATGAAGTCGACGAGCAAGGCGCGGTGGGCCGCTGCTTCTTCGATGCCCCGGAAATCGACGGCAACGTATTCATCGACAACGGCAGCAACCTCAAGCCGGGCGACAAGGTCTGGTGCAAAGTGACCGACGCCGACGAATACGACCTGTGGGCTGAACAGATCTAAACGCAAAAAATACAAAAAGCCCCGCTCTCTTGACGAGATGCGGGGCTTTTTTACGGCTATCGTTTGCACATGGAAGGATTCCTATCAACCACTGCATAAGAGGCAGACGGGCATGCGTCAGCATTCGGTCATCCACACGCCGAAACTCGGCGACTACGAAGAATTGACCCGGGTCTGGGAGGCCTCGGTGCGCGCCACCCACGACTTCCTGCCCGACAGCTACATCGAACTGCTGAAAAACCTGGTGCTGACCCGCTACCTCGACTCGGTGATGCTGATCTGCACCAAGGATTCGAACCAGCGCATCACCGGATTCGCCGGCGTCGCGGCCGGCAAGATCGAAATGCTCTTCATCGACCCCGACCATCGTGGCCAGGGCCTGGGCAAGAAATTGTTGCGTTATGCCCTGGAACACCTGAACGCCGATGAACTGGACGTCAACGAACAGAACCCGCAAGCCCTCGGCTTTTACTTCAAACAGGGTTTCGAGGTCATCGGTCGCTCGGAAGTCGATGGCATGGGCCAGCCGTATCCGTTGTTGCACATGCGTATGCGTCAAAGCCAGCAACACTCCCGACATGGCTGACACAACACAAAACCACTGTGGGAGCGGGCTTGCTCGCGAAGGGGTCATCAACTTCAACAATTATGTTAGCTGACACACCGCCTTCGCGAGCAAGCCCGCTCCCACAAAAGTCAAACAGCGTAAATGGAACCGGGATTAACCGGCGCCAGGCAGGTACAATGCCCACCCCCTTTTTGTTACGGCCCTGACATGACTGACCCGATTCGTCTCTCCAAACGCCTCATCGAACTCGTCGGCTGTTCCCGTCGGGAGGCTGAGCTGTTCATCGAGGGCGGCTGGGTCACCGTCGACGGCGTGGTCATCGACGAGCCGCAATTCAAGGTCGACACCCAGAAAGTCGAGCTTGATCCAGAAGCCAAGGCCACCGCGCCAGAACCGGTGACCCTGCTGCTCAACGTGCCGGCCGGCATGGACGCAGACACCGCCATGGCCACCCTCGGCGCCGAGACCCTGAGCGAAGAACACCGCTACGGCAAGCGCCCCTTGCGTGGGCACTTCCTGCGACTGACCGCCAGCACCGACCTGCAGGCCAACGCCAGCGGGCTGCTGGTGTTCACCCAGGACTGGAAAATCCTGCGCAAACTCACCGCCGACTCCAGCAAGATCGAGCAAGAGTATGTGGTCGAGGTTGAAGGCGAGATGGTGGCTCACGGCCTCAACCGTCTGAACCATGGCCTGACCTACAAGGGCAAGGAATTGCCGGCGGTCAAGGCCAGCTGGCAGAACGAAAACCGCCTGCGCTTTGCCATGAAGAACCCGCAACCGGGCATCATCGCCCTGCTGTGCCAGGCCGTCGGCCTGAAGGTCGTCGCCATCCGCCGCATCCGCATCGGCGGCGTGTCCATCGGCAAAGTGCCCGTGGGGCAATGGCGCTACTTGTCCGGCAAAGAGAAGTTCTAAGGCTTTGCGCACCGCCACACTTTTCGGTGCTGCTGTTTTCGGCGGCACCCATAGCTGAATTATCAGGACTGCACACATGATTCATAACGACGTATTGCGCAGCGTGCGCTACATGCTCGACATCAGCGACAAGAAAGTCATCGAGATCATCAAGCTCGGCGGCCTGGACGTGACCCTGGCAGACCTGGTGACCTATCTCGACAAGAAAGAGGAAGACGAGGAAGGCTTTGTACGCTGCCCGGACGAAGTCATGGCACATTTCCTCGACGGCCTGGTGATCTTCAAGCGCGGCAAGGACGAAAGCCGTCCGCCGCAGCCGATCGAAGTGCCGGTGACCAACAACATCATCCTGAAAAAACTGCGGGTCGCGTTCGAGTTGAAGGAAGACGACATGCACGCGATCCTCAAGGCCGCCGAGTTCCCGGTGTCCAAGCCTGAGCTGAGCGCGCTGTTCCGCAAGTTCGGCCATACCAACTATCGCCCGTGCGGCGACCAGTTGCTGCGCAATTTCCTCAAGGGGCTGACTCTGCGAGTGCGCCCGCAGTAAACCGTTCCCTGTAGGAGCGAGCTTGCTCGCGATGGATTCGACAACGCCGCGATTATCCAGCAAACACGCGTCATCGTTAGCGACCATCGCTGGCCAGCTCCTATAAGGCCGAATGCCCCCTCATTCTCTTCGAAAATAGTGGCTCCGCTGACCGCGGCTGACGACTAGGGTGTAAAGACCTAAGCCCTCAGGATTCGCCATGCATCCCTACTTTTCCCTGCAAGGCCGCACCGCCCTGGTGACCGGCGGCACCCGTGGTATCGGCAAGATGATCGCCAAGGCCTACGTCGAGGCGGGCGCCACCGTGTACGTCTGCGCCCGCGACGCCGAAGCCTGCCGGCAAACCGCCGACGAACTCGGAGCGCTTGGACACTGCCACGCCATGGTGGCCAACCTCGCCACCGAAGAGGGCGTCCTGCAACTGGCCACACGCCTGGGCGAGCAGATTTCCCAACTGGACATCCTGGTGAACAATGCCGGCACCACCTGGGGTGCACCACTGGAGAGCTACCCGATCAAGGGCTGGGAAAAAGTCATGCAGCTCAACGTGACATCGGTATTCAACTGTATCCAGCAATTGCTGCCCCTGCTGCGCAAGGCCGGTTCAGCGCAGAATCCCGCGCGGATCATCAACATTGGTTCGGTGGCCGGGATTTCATCGTTCGGCGAACAGGCGTATGCCTACGGGCCGAGCAAGGCGGCGCTGCATCAACTGTCGAGGATTCTGGCGCGCGAACTGGTGAGCCAGCACATCAATGTCAATGTGATCGCCCCGGGTCGCTTTCCGAGCAAGATGACCCGGCACATTGGCGATGATGAACAGGCATTGGCTGAGGATACGGCGCTGATTCCCATGAAGCGTTGGGGCCGCGAGGAAGAGATGGCGGCGCTGGCGATCAGTCTGGCGAGTACCGCGGGGGCCTACATGACCGGGAACATCATTGCGCTGGATGGCGGGTTCAGTCTCTGAAATCGGCGGTGCGGCCTTCGCGGGCAAGCCCGCTCCCACAGGGTTCTAGAGCGCACACAAAATTTGTGTCCATCACAAAACCTGTGGGAGCGTGGCTTGCCCGCGATGACGGACTGACAGGCGCCACCGGGCTAGAGGTCACGTGAGTTATCATGCCCCCCTCTTCCCGCCTCGACCTCAAATCATGACCTACAGCGTTTCCCCCATCGGCTTCGTGCGCTCCTGCTTCAAGGAGAAGTTCGCCATTCCGCGCCAGCCACAACTGGCCCCGGCCGCCCGTGGGGTACTGGAACTGGTGGCTCCGTTCGATCAAGGGGATGCAGTGCAGGGCCTGGAGCAGGTCAGCCACGTGTGGCTGCTGTTCCTGTTCCACCAGGCCCTGGAAGAAAAGCCTCGCCTGAAGGTCCGCCCCCCTCGCCTCGGCGGCAATAAATCCATGGGCGTGTTTGCCACCCGCGCCACCCACCGCCCCAATGGCATCGGGCAATCAGTGGTGAAACTGGACAGGGTCGAAGCCAACCGTCTGTGGATCTCGGGCATAGATCTGCTGGATGGCACGCCGATTCTCGATATCAAGCCCTACGTACCCTACGCCGACATCGTCGATACGGCCGCCAACAGCATCGCCAGCGCTGCGCCGCAGCTGATTCCCGTGCTGTGGACGGACACAGCACTGCTGCAGGCTCACGAGCATGCCCGGCGCCTTGATGAGCCTTTGGTTGAGCTGATCGAGCAATGCCTGGCGCAAGACCCACGCCCGGCCTATCAAACGCCGGCACCCGAGCGGGAATACGGCGCGCAGTTCTGGGATCTGGATGTGCGTTGGCATTACCCGACACCGGAGCTGATCCGCATCCTGGAAGTCATTCCCGCGAAAACCTGAACGCCGAAAATGCAAAAAGCCCGCGCTGCCTTCACAGGCAACGCGGGCTTTGGCTTTATGTGGGAGCGGGCTTGCTCGCGAAAGCGATTTAAAACTCAACGATGATGTTGAATGACAATCCGTCTTCGCGAGCAAGCCCGCTCCCACAGGGTTCCGGTCACTTCTCGACGAACGCACGCTCGATCAGGTAGTCACCCGGCTCGCGCATCCGCGGCGAAACCTTCAGGCCGAAGCTGTTCAGCACTTCGCTGGTCTCGTCGAGCATGCTCGGGCTGCCGCACAGCATGGCGCGGTCGTCCTGCGGGTTGATCGGAGGCAGACCGATGTCGCTGAACAGCTTGCCGCTGCGCATCAGGTCGGTCAGGCGACCTTCGTTCTCGAACGGCTCGCGGGTCACGGTCGGGTAGTAGATCAACTTGTCACGCAGCGCTTCGCCGAAGAATTCGTTCTGCGGTAGGTGCTCGGTGATGAACTCGCGGTAAGCGACTTCGTTGACGTAACGCACGCCGTGGCACAGGATCACTTTTTCGAAACGCTCGTAGGTTTCCGGGTCCTGGATGACGCTCATGAACGGCGCCAGACCGGTACCGGTGCTGAGCAGGTACAAATGTTTGCCAGGCTTCAAGTCATCCAGCACCAGCGTGCCGGTAGGCTTCTTGCTGATGATGATCTCGTCGCCTTCCTTCAGATGCTGCAACTGCGAAGTCAGCGGACCATCAGGCACCTTGATGCTGAAGAACTCGAGATGCTCTTCCCAGTTCGGGCTGGCAATCGAGTAAGCGCGCATAAGCGGGCGGCCGTTGGGTTGTTGCAGGCCGATCATCACGAACTGACCGTTCTCGAAGCGCAGACCCGGATCACGGGTGCACTTGAAGCTGAACAGAGTGTCGTTCCAGTGGTGAACACTGAGGACACGCTCGTGGTTCATGTTGCTCATGTACGTGGGACTCCTGGAGATTGGTCTGCGCGTGTTCGGTGTGCTCTGCAAGAAAGCCAGCTCTGCGCAATTGCATCGCATTCTAAAGGCAGAGACAATATCTGTTAAATGGATTATTAAGATAAGGGTTATCGGTTATATCGATATGCGATTT
The DNA here is from genome assembly GCF_058783925.1 of Pseudomonas sp. FW305-70. Classification (NCBI taxonomy): domain Bacteria; kingdom Pseudomonadati; phylum Pseudomonadota; class Gammaproteobacteria; order Pseudomonadales; family Pseudomonadaceae; genus Pseudomonas; species Pseudomonas sp. FW305-70. The sequence continues at coordinate 72,029 of NZ_JBYSYZ010000028.1, read as the reverse complement.
ACTCTCCGTCAACTTCAAGTATTCGTCGCCGTCGCCCAGCAGGAAAGCGTGTCCCGTGCTGCGGGCCTGCTCAACCTCTCGCAATCGGCGGCGAGCACCTCGATCACCGAACTGGAGCGCCAGTGCAGCTGCCAACTGTTCGACCGCGCCGGCAAACGGCTGAGCCTGAACGCCCTCGGTAAACAACTATTGCCGCAAGCGGTCGCCCTGCTGGACCAGGCCAAGGAAATCGAAGACCTGCTCAACGGCAAGTCCGGTTTCGGCTCGCTGGCCGTGGGCGCGACCCTGACCATCGGCAATTACCTGGCCACCCTGCTGATCGGCAGCTTCATGCAGCGCCATCCGGAAAGCCAGGTGAAGCTGCACGTGCAGAACACTGCCAACATTGTGCAACAGGTGGCCCACTATGAAATTGACCTGGGTCTGATCGAAGGCGATTGCAGTCACCCGGACATCGAAGTGCAAAGCTGGGTCGAGGACGAACTGGTGGTGTTTTGCGCCCCTCAGCATCCGCTGGCCCAGCGCGGCACGGCCACCATGGACGAGTTGAGCCACGAAGCGTGGATCTTGCGCGAACAGGGTTCCGGCACACGGTTGACCTTCGATCAAGCCATGCGTCATCACCGTTCTTCCTTGAATATCCGTCTGGAGCTTGAGCACACCGAAGCGATCAAGCGCGCGGTGGAGTCAGGTTTGGGAATTGGCTGCATTTCCCGGCTGGCTTTGCGCGACGCATTTCGCCGCGGCAGCCTGGTGCCTGTCGAAACGCCGGATCTGGATCTGGCGCGACAGTTTTATTTCATCTGGCATAAACAGAAATATCAGACCTCGGCGATGCGCGAATTCCTCGATCTGTGCCGCGCCTTCACCGCCGGGGTTCAGCGCAGCGACGAGATCGTGCTGCCGACGATCGCTTAGAGCAGGATGACCGCCCACACCAGGGCAATCATGCTCAATGCCACGAACTGGGCGGCACTGCCCATGTCCTTGGCATTCTTGGACAGCGGGTGCCGTTCGAGGGAAATGCGGTCGATGGCCGCTTCCACGGCCGAATTGAGCAACTCGACGATCAACGCCAACAGGCAGACCGCGATTAACAACGCCTGTTCGACCCGGCTGACATTCAGGAAGAACGACAAGGGAATCAGGATGACGTTGAGCAATACCAGTTGCCGAAAAGCGGCTTCGCCGGTGAAGGCTGCGCGCAGGCCATCCAGCGAATAACCGGAGGCATTGAGAATACGTTTCAGACCGGTCTGGCCTTTGAAAGGTGACATAGAGTGGGCAACTGACAAAAAAGGAAGTGGGAAAGCTAGTTCAACCAAAGTCAAAAAAGCGTGAAGTTGCCAGCCTTTAAAGGCTGGAAGTTGACTCAAGTTGTTGCAAGAGCAGCGCAGCCTGGGTCCGGGTCCGCACATTCAGTTTACGGAAAATCGCGGTCACGTGCGCCTTGATAGTCGCCTCGGAAACACTCAACTCGTAGGCGATCTGCTTGTTCAGCAAGCCTTCGCAGACCATGGTCAGCACGCGGAATTGCTGCGGCGTCAGACTGGCAAGGCCTTCGCTGGCCGCCTTGGCCTCTGCCGAAACGCTGACCGCTTCGAACGCCTGCGGGGGCCAGAACACATCGCCATCGAGGACCGCACGCACGGCTTTCTGGATCACACTCAAGTCGCTGGACTTGGGAATGAAGCCACTGGCGCCGAACTCACGGGACTTGACCATGATGGTCGGCTCTTCCTGGGCCGAGACCATGACCACCGGAATCTGCGGGTACTGACCGCGCAGCAGGACCAGCCCGGAAAAACCGTAGGCCCCCGGCATGTTCAGGTCCAGCAGTACCAGATCCCAGTCGGACTTTTCCGTCAGGCGGACTTCCAGTTCGGCAATACTCGCCACCTCCACCAGACGGACATCCGGGCCTAGGCCCAGGGTCAACGCTTGATGCAAGGCACTACGAAACAGCGGATGGTCATCGGCAATCAGGATTTCGTATGTGGCCATTTTTCAAGTGATCCTGTTTTTCAGGGGACGCCCGATGCATTCGGACCTCGCCAAAGCACCTCAAGGCACAGCCATGGAGCTGCACTGACAAGGCACGCTCAACGCAAAAAAAGCCATTGCAAACGCTGGCCGCACCCTGATCGGCGCCAAGCATGCCCAGCGAAGTCAGGGTGGTCAAGCAGCATGCCCGGTACAGTTTATTGCAGTATGAGCGACAATCAGTCCACCCATGGAGTGACCGACTGGACATAGGGCATCAACTCGGCATGCGCCGGGGTCGAAACGTTCATGTCCAACTGATGTTTGGCGTCGAGGTAATGCTGGCTGAACACATCAAAGTAGGCATCCAGCGCCGAGGCTGCGTCGACATCGCCCGCAAGGTCGAGACACAGCGCCGCCACTTCCGCCGTGCACAGATGCTCGCTACGGGTCGAGCGGCGCAACCGGTAGCGCGAGAGTTTTTCGGGCAGCAGGCTGAGGATCGGCAATCGATCGAAATAGGGACTCTTGCGAAAGATCTTTCGTGCTTCGGTCCAGGTCGCGTCCAACAGAATGAACAACGGACGCTTCGCGCCATCGACATCCACACTGTTTGTCACCCGCTCAGGCTCGACATATTCACCCGGAAACACCAGGTACGGCTGCCATTGCGGGTCGGACAACAGCGCCAGCAACTTCGGATCGACCTCCGTACGGGACCAGATGAAGGCGTGGTTGTCAGGGACCACGTCGGCGATCAGCCAACCGGTGTTGCTCGGCTTGAACACTTCCTTGTTGGTCATGATCAGGCACACGCCGGAGCGGGTCGCGACCTGCGGACGCCATGCGCACAAGCAGTGGCTCTCGATCACCCGGCAGTCACGGCAACGCGGCGCACGCCAGCCGCGGGCCTGAATCGGCTTGATGCCCTCCTCCTCACGCTGATCGCGCAAGCGGGCTACGGCATTCAAGGCAAAGCGCGCGGGGGTAGGGCTCATAGCGGGCAACGCCCACAGAGAAGGGAACTCGACACGAAAAACACTCGACAGGGTAAAAAGTGCCAGCAGTTTACCAGACCGCCCGGTGCAAGCCTGTACCGTCCAGCCCGCCTCCCCTATAATTCGCCGCCACTGAACGCACAGTCACGTGACGGGTCAAAGCCCCATCACTGAACCAGGAGAGTTTCATGCTGCGCCTTATCGTTCCTACCGCGGCTATTTTGCTGGCGTCGTCCCTCAATGCCCAGGCTGCGTCCTTGAAAGACACGGAACTGAACAAAATGCTGCAAAACGTCGCCACCCAGAGCAGCGTCGGCACTCCTCGAGCGATCAACGAAGACATACTCGATCAAGGCTACACCGTTGAAGGCAAACAGCTGATCAACCACCTGAGCGTGCAGAGCAGCCACGCCGACAAGATGCGTGCAGACCCGAAGGCGGTGTACTTCCAGCTGGGTGCTTCTGTCTGCAGAAACGAAGGGTTTCGCAAGCTGATGGCCAAGGGCGCGATCATGCGTTACGACTTCACCGAGGTGAAGACCAACCGTCCGGTTGGTTCCGCAAGCTTCCAGGAATCGGATTGCCTGCAACCGGCCAAGAAGAAAAAGTAATCACCGGGAATTGGCGCGCCGCTGTTCATCTTCGGCGCGCAATTCTGCCAGCAACGCCTGCAAGTAATGCGAACGGCGTTCGCCGCCACGCAAACGCCGGCAGCACTCCTCTTCGAGGCTCAAATGATTGGCCTCGGCTGATGATTTCAACAATCGATACAGTTGCGTATCGACCTCCAGAACGACTCTGGCCATGGTTTCCCGCCTCCCTGCACTTCACTCATGTTTGAGCGATTAAATCCTTGAACTGCATGTACCGTGCGTCCTGCCGTTGACGCAAAGTTGTCGTGTGGCACCTGTAACTTAGTAAATCAGAGTGCGGCACACGCGACGCCTGTTCAGACGAGCGGTGAAACCACCTTGCAAATCGTCAATAAGCGGTTGCCAGCAAAGACGTTGTGGCGCAATGATCAATCAGCGCAAATCATTGTGAAGGTCTAGATTTCAGGTATCCACGTTCACTTTTTCAGGGCTGGAAAGGGGCTGGCCGTCGCTTGTCGTGTTGTGCGATTGTTTCTTTCATCCAAGGGAAAAACAGAACCTGTTTGGATGATCCGATGCCTTTCGGGTCAAGTAGATCGCCCAGGCATGGGCCTGGGCAGACAGCGACACATGAAGTGTCGTGGCGCGGCGTACGTTGTCGGGCCGAGGGTTCTGTGCAGAAGGAGAAGTTGAATGCCTTACCAACCGAATGACCTCCTGAGCCGTCATTTTGAAGAAAGCGGCCACGACCTCCTCAGCAAGGTCGAAGAACAACTCAAGCTGATTTCACCCAACAGCCCGAACATCCCGATCTACCGTGACATGATCCTGACCGTGCTGCGCATGGCCCAGGAAGACCACAACCGCTGGAACGCCAAAATCACCCTGCAAGCCCTGCGCGAACTGGAACAGGCCTTCCGCGTGCTCGAACAATTCAAGGGACGGCGCAAGGTCACTGTTTTCGGCTCGGCCCGTACCCCCATGGAACATCCGCTCTACAGGATGGCCCGGGAACTCGGCGCCGCTCTGGCGCGCTCGGACATGATGGTCATTACCGGCGCCGGTGGCGGCATCATGGCCGCCGCCCACGAGGGCGCCGGCCTGACACACAGCCTGGGGTTCAACATCACCCTGCCCTTCGAGCAGCATGCCAACCCCACTGTCGACGGCACGACCAACCTGCTGCCCTTCCATTTCTTCTTCACCCGCAAGCTGTTCTTCGTCAAGGAAGCCGATGCCCTGGTGCTGTGCCCGGGCGGCTTTGGCACGCTGGATGAAGCCCTGGAAGTACTGACGCTGATTCAGACCGGCAAGAGCCCATTGGTGCCCGTGGTGCTGCTCGACGCGCCGGGCGGTAAATTCTGGCAAGGCGCACTGGACTTCATTCACCAGCAACTGGAGGAAAACCACTACATCCTGCCCACTGACATGAAGCTGGTGAGACTGGTCTACAACGTCGAAGAAGCGGTAGAGCACATCAACCAGTTCTACGGCAACTTCCACTCCAGTCGCTGGCTCAAGCATCAGTTCCTGATTCGCATGAATCACTCACTCAACGACCAGGCACTCGAATACATGCAGGAGGCTTTCGCCGACCTGTGCCTGAGTGATCATTTCCATCAGCACACTTACAGCGGGGAAGAACACGACGAAGCCGAATTCAGCCATCTGGCGCGACTGGTCTTCAACTTCAACGCCCGCAATCATGGCCGCCTGCGCGAACTTGTGGACTACATCAACCTGCCGGAAAACTGGGCACAATCAAAATCCCAGGCACAACAACGCACGCGGGAGTCGTCAAAGGTTACGTGAGGCATAAAAAAACGGCCTGCTATCGAAATAGCAGGCCGTTTCAGTTCAGTCGTCCATCCCTCGACCGCTGAACAGGCGGTTGATCATTTCCATGGAGTATCCCCGATACGCCAGGAATCGGCCTTGTTTGGCTCGCTCCCGGACATCTGCCGGCAATTGCCCGGAGAATTTGCGTCGCCAGGTGTCGGCCAGTTGCTCCTGCCAGTCGATACCGCTCTCTCGCAGGGCGAGTTCAATATCGGTGCGCTGCAGGCCGCGCTGGCTCAACTCTTCACGAATGCGTAAAGGGCCATAACCGGAACGGGCGCGGTAGGAAACAAAACTTTCGAGGTAACGGGTTTCAGACAACAACCCCTCTTCCGTCAACCGGTCGAGTGCTGTTTCGATCATTTCAGGGAGGGCGCCGCGCTGACGCAGTTTACGCGTCAGCTCGACTCGACCGTGCTCGCGTCGTGCGAGCAGGTCCATTGCGGTTCGCCGCACCGCGACGAGTGTATCGAGTACGGCGGTCATCGCTTCGATCAGATATCAGCGTCAACCAGGTCGTCTTCGGTCTCTTTGACCGCAGAAGCTTTGGCGTCCGCTACCGATGCCGGGGACAGGAGCTTGTCACGCAGTTGCTTCTCCAGCTTTGCCGCGACTTCCGGGTTGTCCGCCAGGAACTTGGCCGAGTTGGCCTTGCCCTGACCGATCTTGGTGCCTTCATAGGCATACCAGGCGCCGGACTTCTCGACGAAACCGTGCAGAACACCCAGGTCGATCATCTCACCGTTGAGGTAGATGCCCTTGCCGTAAAGAATCTGGAACTCGGCCTGACGGAACGGCGAAGCCACCTTGTTCTTCACGACCTTGACGCGGGTTTCGCTACCAACGACTTCATCACCTTCCTTCACCGCGCCAGTACGACGGATGTCCAGACGAACCGATGCGTAGAACTTCAGAGCGTTACCACCGGTGGTGGTTTCCGGACTACCGAACATCACGCCGATTTTCATGCGGATCTGGTTGATGAAGATCACCAGGCAGTTGGCGTTCTTGATGTTACCGGTGATTTTACGCAGCGCCTGGGACATCAGGCGGGCTTGCAGGCCCACGTGCATGTCACCCATTTCGCCTTCGATTTCAGCCTTTGGCACCAGGGCAGCCACGGAGTCGACGATGATCACGTCAACCGCGTTGGAACGCACCAGCATGTCGGTGATTTCCAGGGCCTGCTCGCCGGTGTCCGGCTGGGAAACCAGCAGGTCGTCGACGTTGACGCCCAGCTTGCCGGCGTACTCAGGGTCGAGGGCGTGTTCGGCGTCGACGAATGCGCAGGTCGCGCCGGCTTTTTGAGCCTGGGCGATCACGGACAAGGTTAGCGTGGTTTTACCGGAAGATTCAGGACCGTAGATTTCAACAATACGGCCTTTTGGCAGACCGCCGATGCCGAGAGCAATGTCCAGACCCAGAGAGCCAGTGGAAATGGCCGGGATCGCCTGACGGTCCTGATCGCCCATACGCATTACGGCACCCTTGCCGAATTGACGTTCGATCTGACCCAGGGCCGCAGCCAAGGCTTTCTTCTTGTTGTCGTCCATTAAAGTCCTCACGTAATCAATAAGGCCTGACGGCCAACACCTGTATAAGTAGCCAGTATTATTCCACAGCGATTCCGGATCGCCTACCCCTGATTTGAGATTTCTGCCGCGGCATAGCGCAGCAGCCCCTCTAGCGCGGCCTTCACCGTTTGTCGGCGCACCTCGTCGCGGTCACCGGCGAAGTATTGCAACTCGCTGAACACTCGCTCACCCACACCCCAGGCCAGCCAAACCGTCCCCACTGGCTTGCTCGGCGAACCACCGTCCGGCCCGGCTACGCCACTGACCGCCACGGAAAAATATGCGCGACTTTTCTCCTGCGCGCCCCTGGCCATCGCCTCGACCACCTCGCGACTGACCGCCCCCACCGTGGTGAACAACTCAACAGGAACATCCAGTTGCAGGTTCTTCTGCAGATTGGAGTAGGTGACATAACCGGCCTCGAACCACGCCGAGCTGCCGGGAATACGGGTGATCGCCTCGGCGATCCCGCCGCCGGTGCAGGACTCGGCCGTGGAAACGTGGGCATTGAGAACCTGCAATTGCCTGCCAAGGTCAGCGGCGAGCTGGGTAATTAATTTCACGGTCATCTCCTGATGGGCGGGATGGGTTAACCGTACACCAGCAGACTGCACTTGCAAGCGACTGGAGCGATCAAAATGCAAAGAACCAGAGGCTCTGGAAAAGGCCTGCCGAGGATTCAATCTTCGACATCGCCGGATGGAACTTGACTGACACCCATGCGTTTGGCCGCCCAACGCTCATACAACCCCAAAACCACGTCAGTCCCGGCCATCGCCGCCAAACAACCGCCTGCACAAGCAGCCCAAATGGAAACATTGGCGGCGTGCAGCAACATGATGACCGAGGCGCCACAGATCATGCTGGAGCCAGACCGCAGGCTCAGGCGCCGGATAAGGGGCCAGCCACGAACGCCCTCTTTATCGGCACGCCACATTTCACCGGTAACGCCACCGAGTATTGGCAGGCTGATGACCAGCCAAAGAGGCATGTCCAGCAACGCATATTGCTCAGCGGTCATTTCATGCCTCCTTGAGTGAACGGTCATTCCGTGTTCTTGAATCGATAGACAACAAGACTATGCATTTATGCATATTCAGTCAATGCGCAAACGCATAGAAAAGACAATCCGATGCTTTCAGCAAACGAAAAAAACCCGCTCGGGAAGCGGGTTTCATCTGAACGCAGGGGGTGTTAGCGGGCGTACATGCCCCACCAGAAGACATGTCCGAGGATAACAATCGGCTCCTCCTGGATGTCCTGAAAGGTGTAATCCTCGTCCGGGTGTTCATCACGATTAAAGCTGCGCAGGCGAATCCCGGTCGGCAGGCGATACAGCTGCTTCACCCGCAATTGGCCGTTGTGATTGATTGCATAAAGGTCGCCGTCAACGATATCGCCGATGCCGCACTTGCCGGCATTCACGCCGACCGTGGCGCCATCGCGCAGTACTGGCAGCATGCTATTGCCACGCACTGTCACGCATTTCGCCTGATCGAACTGCACACCATTGTGGCGCAGACTACGCTTTCCAAAGCGCAGGCTAGAGCGCTCGCTTTCCTCGATGACGAATCTTCCCGACCCTGCGGCCAACTCAACCTCACGAAGAAAAGGAACCGACACCTCATCGTCATCGACAGGGGTATCGTCGTCCCACAGGCTTATATCCTTGAGTTCCGAATGCACAGGAGCGCGCCCGGCATTGGTGGCGGGCGCGACGTCCGCGCGACCGCGCAACTGGTCGGTGCTCACGGAAAAATAGTCGGCAATTTTCGAAATGTGCCGATCCGAAGGATCGACGATCTTCCCGCTGAGAATACGCGAGAGCGTGGATTGAGGCACGCCGGTACGACGGTGAAGCTCCGTGGGGGAGATCCCGTGCTGATCGAGCAATGCTCTTAAGACAGTAGATACGTTGCGTTTGTGCATAACGCGCATAGTGCTGGTTATTTTCGCAGAAGACAAATGCCCAATTGCATAATCGATGCATGACCTGTTTTTTGCGTCGTAAAAGATGTCACCCGGCCGCGATGCCTGCGTCGGGTAGAGCGCCCATGGTAACCTTGCGCCCATCGCGGAAAAGCCCGGCCGTTGCCCCGCTTTTGCCCCACCTCTTTCAACGAGCTTCCTGACAATCCGATGAATAAAGCCGTCTCCGACCTGTCCTCCCACACCCCGATGATGCAGCAGTACTGGCGCCTGAAAAACCAGCACCCGGACCAGCTGATGTTCTACCGCATGGGCGACTTCTACGAGATCTTCTATGAAGACGCGAAGAAGGCCGCCAAGTTGCTGGACATCACCCTGACCGCCCGCGGGCAGTCGGCGGGGCAGGCGATTCCGATGTGCGGGATTCCTTACCACGCCGCTGAGGGTTACCTGGCAAAACTGGTGAAGCTTGGCGAATCGGTGGTGATCTGCGAGCAGGTCGGTGACCCGGCCACCAGCAAAGGGCCCGTGGAGCGGCAGGTGGTGCGCATCATCACGCCGGGAACGGTGAGTGACGAGGCGCTGCTGGATGAGCGTCGAGACAACCTGATCGCTGCTGTTTTGGGTGATGAGCGCCTGTTCGGTCTCGCGGTGCTGGACATCACCAGTGGCAACTTCAGCGTGCTGGAAATCAAGGGGTGGGAAAACCTGCTGGCGGAGCTGGAGCGGGTCAACCCGGTGGAACTGCTGATCCCGGATGACTGGCCCAAGGATTTGCCGGCGGAAAAACGCCGCGGTGTGCGTCGCCGTGCGCCATGGGATTTCGAGCGCGATTCAGCGCTCAAAAGCCTGTGCCAGCAATTCTCGACCCAGGATCTCAAGGGCTTTGGCTGCGAAAACCTGACCCTGGCCATCGGCGCCGCCGGTTGCCTGCTGGCTTACGCCAAGGAAACCCAGCGCACTGCCCTGCCTCACTTGCGCAGCTTGCGTCATGAACGCCTCGACGACACCGTGGTGCTCGATGGCGCCAGCCGTCGCAACCTGGAACTCGACACCAACCTGGCCGGGGGCCGCGACAACACCCTGCAATCGGTGGTGGACCGTTGCCAGACGGCCATGGGCAGCCGCCTGCTGACCCGCTGGCTGAATCGCCCGTTACGCGATTTGACGGTGCTGTTGGCACGCCAGACCTCGATCACCTGCCTGCTCGACGGTTACCGCTTCGAGAGACTGCAACCGCAGCTCAAGGAAATCGGCGACATCGAGCGGATTCTTGCGCGGATCGGCCTGCGCAATGCCCGCCCGCGCGACCTCGCCCGCTTGCGTGACGCCCTCGGCGCACTGCCCGAACTGCAAGTGGCAATGACGGAGCTTGAAGCCCCGCACCTCCAGCAACTCGCCAGCACCACCAGCACCTACCCGGAGCTGGCGGCACTGCTGGAGAAGGCCATCATCGACAACCCGCCCGCGGTCATTCGTGACGGCGGTGTACTGAAAACCGGCTACGACAGCGAACTCGACGAACTGCAATCGCTCAGCGAAAACGCCGGACAATTCCTGATCGACCTCGAGGCACGGGAAAAGGCCCGCACCGGCCTGTCGCACCTGAAGGTCGGTTACAACCGCATTCACGGTTACTTCATCGAGCTGCCAAGCAAGCAGGCTGAGTCGGCACCGGCCGACTATATTCGCCGCCAGACGCTCAAAGGCGCCGAGCGTTTCATTACGCCGGAACTCAAGGCGTTCGAAGACAAGGCATTGTCAGCCAAGAGCCGCGCCCTGGCCCGCGAGAAGATGCTGTACGAAGCACTGCTCGAAGACCTGATCGCCCAACTGCCGCCCTTGCAGGACACCGCAGGCGCCCTGGCCGAACTGGACGTCTTGAGCAACCTGGCCGAGCGTGCACTGAACCTCGACCTGAACTGCCCACGCTTCGTCAGTGAACCGTGCATGCGCATCAGCCAGGGCCGTCATCCAGTGGTCGAGCAAGTGCTGACCACGCCGTTCGTGGCCAACGACCTGAGCCTGGACGACAACACGCGCATGCTGGTGATCACCGGCCCGAACATGGGCGGTAAATCCACCTACATGCGTCAAACCGCTCTGATTGTGCTGCTGGCGCATATCGGCAGCTTCGTGCCGGCGGCCAGTTGCGAATTGTCGCTCGTCGACCGCATCTTCACCCGGATCGGTTCCAGCGATGACCTGGCCGGCGGGCGCTCGACCTTCATGGTGGAAATGAGCGAAACCGCGAACATCCTGCACAACGCCACCGAGCGCAGCCTGGTGTTGATGGACGAAGTCGGGCGCGGCACCAGCACCTTCGATGGCCTGTCGCTGGCCTGGGCGGCGGCCGAACGCCTGGCGCATCTGCGTGCCTACACGCTGTTCGCCACCCACTACTTCGAACTGACCGTCCTGCCGGAGGCCCAGCCGCTGGTGGCCAACGTGCACCTCAATGCCACCGAGCACAATGAACGCATCGTGTTCCTGCACCACGTGCTGCCCGGCCCGGCCAGCCAGAGTTACGGCCTGGCGGTCGCGCAGCTGGCGGGCGTACCAAGTGAGGTGATCACCCGTGCCCGCGAGCATTTGAGCCGCCTGGAAGACACCGCACTGCCCCATGAGTCGCCAGCACCTGCCAAAGGCAAACCGGCGGTTCCACAGCAAAGCGACCTGTTTGCCAGCCTGCCACACCCGGTGCTGGAGGAACTGGCCAAGCTCGATCTGGACGACATGACACCACGTCGTGCTCTCGAAATGCTCTATACACTGAAGACACGGATCTAACGCAGCGGCTTGCAAGCTGTTAGAATCTCGCGCGGTTTGAGATGCTGCTGGCTAATAGCCTGGCCAGCAGACTATCGCTCCCAAACCTGGCGACCCCTACGAGAAGGGGCGCAGCAAGCCGCGCCTGAGGAGAAAATTAGAAATGACCTTCGTCGTCACCGACAACTGCATCAAGTGCAAGTACACCGACTGCGTAGAAGTCTGTCCGGTGGACTGCTTTTACGAAGGCCCGAATTTCCTGGTGATTCACCCGGATGAGTGCATCGATTGCGCGCTGTGCGAACCTGAATGCCCTGCCGTGGCTATCTTCTCCGAAGATGAGGTTCCGGCCGGCATGGAGAACTTCATCGAGCTGAACGCTGAGCTGGCCGATATCTGGCCGAACATCACCGAACGCAAGGATCCAATGCCCGATTCCGCAGAATGGGATGGCAAGCCAGGCAAGATCGCAGACCTCGAACGCTGATTACCCCCGCGTTCGCGAAAAAGGCCCCACAAGGGCCTTTTTGCTTTTCTGCGGGCAAAAAAAGGGGCGGTTTGACCCGCCCACATTTTTTCCCTATTCCCTGTGTTCCTTTTCATCATCCTGATGAATCGCGTCCTGCGATTTCCCTATCCCTCATCCTTGAAGGACGTGTCTGTCCGTCGACACAACCTCAATACTAGAGTGTTCCCCTGCGGGATCAATCGCCCCTTGGCGCGAAGCCCAGCTGTCACACGTCATTAATAATAAAAAATAGCCATATAAATCAAAAAGATAAAAACGAGAAGCGTTCAGCATGGACGATTGCCAGGGTGTAAAAATAACGAACACTTACGCAAGTGTAAGCCTGGGCTTACAGCACGAAACCAAAATCCCGAGGGGATTCGGTCTCTTGGTCAGGCAATAAAAAACCCCGAGCCAGTCGGGGTTTTTCATGCCATCGCAGTGAGTGCCTTATTGGAACAGCGACTCGCTCGACAGACCATTTTTTTCCAGTATCTCGCGCAGCCGCTTCAAGCCTTCCACCTGAATCTGCCGGACCCGCTCACGGGTCAGGCCGATTTCCAGGCCGACGTCTTCAAGGGTGCTGCTTTCATGACCGCGCAGGCCGAAGCGGCGTACAACCACTTCGCGTTGCTTGTCGGTCAGTTCCGAGAGCCATTGATCGATGCTCTGGGACAGGTCGTCGTCCTGCAACAGTTCGCATGGATCGGTCGGGCGGTCGTCAGTCAGGGTGTCGAGCAGGGTTTTATCCGAATCCGGACCCAGCGAGACGTCGACCGAAGAAACCCGTTCGTTAAGGCCGAGCATACGCTTGACCTCTCCCACCGGTTTTTCCAGCAGGTTGGCGATTTCTTCGGGTGAGGGTTCATGGTCGAGTTTTTGCGTCAGTTCCCGCGCAGCCCGCAGGTACACATTCAGCTCTTTGACCACATGGATCGGCAGCCGGATGGTCCGGGTCTGATTCATGATTGCGCGTTCGATGGTCTGGCGAATCCACCAGGTCGCGTAGGTCGAAAAGCGGAAACCGCGTTCCGGATCGAACTTCTCCACCGCCCGGATCAAGCCGAGGTTGCCCTCTTCGATCAGGTCCAGCAGCGACAGCCCACGATTGACATAGCGTCGGGCGATTTTCACCACCAGTCGCAGGTTGCTTTCGATCATGCGCTTGCGCCCGGCCGGATCGCCACTTTGCGACAGGCGCGCAAAATGAACTTCTTCTTCGGGTGATAGCAGAGGAGAGAAACCAATTTCATTGAGATACAACTGCGTGGCATCGAGTGCCCGCGTGTAGTCAATGTACTTGTGCTGTTTCAACGATGCGGAGTGTTTGGATTTGGCACGAACGGAAGGTGGAGTCGCCCCTTCATCATTCGACATCGAATCCGTATCAATGCTGCCCTCCATCAGGAGAACCTCATCGTCGATGTCAAACTCCGGCACTTCTTTACTGAGAGCCATTGTTATAGTCCTTTGGTGAGTTCGACCTCAAGCTCAAGCGGCGCCTTTCTCCCTGGCAACGCTGGAGCCTGTCCCCTCTACGCGACGGAACAGGCTGGTAAGCGATCAACGACGTGGCAGGAATTGCAGAGGATCTACAGGTTTACCCTGGCGGCGAATCTCAAAATGCAGTTTCACCCGGTCTGTACCCGTTGACCCCATTTCGGCAATTGTCTGTCCGACCTTGACCTGCTGCCCCTCCCGAACCAACAGCCTGCGGTTATGTCCGTAGGCACTGACGTAGGTTTCACTGTGCTTGATGATCACTAATTCGCCGTAGCCCCTTAAGCCACTCCCGGCGTATACCACCGTCCCATCAGACGCAGCTAAAACAGGCTGTCCCAAATCTCCGGCGATATCAATTCCTTTATTCAAACTACCGTTTGAAGAGAATTTTCCAATCAGAATGCCATTAGATGGCCATCCCCAGCCGGTCGGGGCTGGCCCCGGAGGAGGCAACGGAGCGGGGGCAGGCTTGTTCGCGACGGACGGTACAACTGTCGTTGTGCTGGTAGTCGTACCGTTTGCCGAACGACGGATGACCGTGGTTTTACTCGACGACGAAGGCGTTGAACCGGACGAACTGACCACCGCCGTCGACGTTGAACCGGTACGACCATCAAAGCGAATCGTCTGACCCGGATGGATGGTGTAGGGCGCAGGAATATTGTTTCGGGCCGCAAGGGCCTTGTAGTCCCAGCCGTAACGGAAAGCAATGGAAAACAGGGTGTCCTTTGGACGCACCACGTATTGCCCGGTGGTCACGGCTGGACGCTGAGCCGCCGCATTGTTGCGATCCACGACACGAACATCACTGGATTTGTTGCTGGAACAACCGACCAGCAATGTACTCAAGACAAGGCCAGTCACCAGGCGCTGAAAGCTCGTTTTACTCATACGCTGCGCAATGACTGTGAGACTCACCCGCCGCTCCCTCTGTGGTGGCTGAAAATGTGAAATACCGGAGTCCGGCATGAACTGTCGCAAGTATAACGGGCCGTGCACGCTTTACCTTTAATGTGGCGAATCGCTGTCGCGCACACGTTTGCTGCCTGAAGATGAATCCCGTTGAAACAATCGATGCCGCTGTAAGACAAAGGCAATCGAAGAGAATTCAGCGTGCCGAAACAAATGCTCAGGCCAATGGCCCATTGAGCAATGGCACGAAGCGCACAGCCCCCAGAACATGCCTGGAAAAACCTTGTTCCTCGCGGATGATCAGCATCAATTGCTGGACTTCGCCGGCCCCGACCGGGATCACCATTCGGCCTCCCGGAGCCAACTGGTCAAGCAATGCCTGGGGCACGTCAGTCGCCACGGCGGTGACGATAATCCCGTTGTACGGCGCCAGTGCCGGCCAGCCTTCCCAACCATCGCCCCAGCGGAACACCACGTTGCGCAGGTTCAGTTCGACCAGACGTTCCTTTGCCCGATCCTGCAGAACCTTGATGCGCTCGACCGAGAACACACGCTCGACCAGTTGCGACAGCACTGCCGTCTGATAACCCGACCCGGTGCCGATTTCCAGCACCTTGTCGAGGGGACCGGCCTCCAGCAGCAGCTCGCTCATGCGCGCCACCATATAAGGCTGGGAGATGGTCTGGTTATTGCCAATCGGCAGCGCGGTGTCTTCATAGGCACGGTGCGCCAGCGCTTCGTCGACAAACAGGTGGCGCGGGGTCCGGCGAATGACCTCCAGCACCCTCGCGTTGGAAATGCCTTCTTCATACAGGCGCTGGATGAGCCGCTCCCGGGTTCGCTGGGAGGTCATGCCGATGCCGCGACGCAGCATATCGTCTTGTTCGCGACCCATCAGCGCAGCCCCTCCAGCCAGCCGTCCAGACTTCTGAAGGCATCATTGAAGGTGCGATCCAGTTGCAGCGGCGTGATCGACACATAACCCTGCATCACTGCATGGAAATCGGTACCCGGTCCACCGTCCTCGGCATCCCCGGCCGCGGCGATCCAGTAACCGGACTTGCCCCGCGGATCTACCACTTTAATCGGTGCCGCGGCACGGCCGCGATGGCCCAGGCGGGTCAACTGGATACCGCGGATGCGATCGAGCGGCAAATTCGGAATATTCACGTTCAGTACCGTACGCGGTGGCAGATCCAGGTCAGCATGGGCTTCAACCAGTTTGCGCGCGAAATGGGCAGCTGTGGGAAGGTTCTCTACCTGGCGTGAGACCAGCGAAAAGGCAAACGAAGGGTGTTTCAGGAAACGTCCCTCAAGGGCCGCCGCCACCGTGCCGGAATACAGGACATCGTCCCCCAGGTTCGCGCCCAGGTTGATACCGGAAACCACCATGTCCGCTTCGCGCTCCAGCAGGCCGTTGAGGCCCAGGTGCACACAATCGGTTGGCGTGCCGTTGAGGCTGATAAAGCCGTTGGCCAGGGTTTGCGGGTGCAACGGACGGTCGAGCGTCAGCGAACTGCTGGCGCCGCTCTTGTCCTGGTCCGGGGCGATAACCACGCACTCGGTGTAATCCGCCAGCGCAGCATAAAGCGCGGCGAGACCGGGTGCTGTTACCCCATCGTCGTTAGAAATCAGAATACGCATGGGCTGTCCGTCTGCCCCACCGGCACCAGATCAACAAGCTCGCGCACCAATACGGTGGCGAAGCATCCGGCCGGCAGGACGAATTCCAGTTGCAGAATGTCCAGCGAGGGATAATGCCACGTCAACCCGCCAATGGGCAGCCGCAGGATGCGACGTTCGTGGCTCATACCGGCGTTGATCAGCCAATCACGCAAATCCGCTTCGCGTCCGGCGATGGCCTGCTCCAGTTCATGGACAACCCCCATGGCCGGCGAGTCACCTTCGCCCCACTGAGGACCGGTCGGGTGCAGATCGAGAATCGCCAGGCGCGGGTCGCTGCACTCGGCTTCGCCTGCCGGGAAAAAGCTGCGACTGTCGGTAAATGCCAGCAGATCGCCCACCTGGGCACGCTGCCAGGTGCCGTCGGCGACACGTGCAGCCAATACCTGGTTGAACAGAAAACTGCGCGCCGTGGAGAGCAGCCGCGAGCGCACGTTGCGCTGCTCCGGCAAGGCCTTGCGCGCGGCCCAGGCGCGAGCATCGACGACGTTGCCGCCATCATGGCCGAAACGCTGAGCGCCGAAATAATTGGGAATGCCTTGCTTGGCGATCAGTTGCAGACGCTCTTCAAGCGCAGCCTTGTCACCGGCGAACTGCGTCAGGCGCAAGGTGAAGCCGTTGGCCGAGTGCGCGCCACGTTGCAGCTTGCGCTTGTGGCGGGCGGTCTTGAGGATCTTCAGCGTATCGTTTTCCGCGGCTGTCAGATCAGGGTCGGCCTTGCCCGGCAGCTGCACGCTGAACCACTGGCGAGTCAACGCCTGACGGTCCTTGAGGCCGGCATAACTGACAGTTCGCAACGGCACACCCGCAGCCTTGGCAATCCGTCGCGCCGCTTCTTCAGTATTCAGGCCGCGCTTTTCCACCCAGATCCACAGGTGTTCGCCTTCGCCACTGAGGGGAATGTCGAGGACTTCGTCGACCTGGAAATCTTCCGCGGTCGCCTTCAGGACCGCCGTGCCGAGGGCCTCACCGTAAGCCCGCGGGCCGAGCAATTGCAGTTCGTTCATGCGCGCAGCAACAAGGCAACGGAGTGCACGGCAATGCCTTCTTCGCGACCGACAAAGCCGAGCTTTTCGGTGGTGGTAGCTTTCACGTTCACTTGATCCAACTCTACTTGAAGATCCGCGGCAATCAGCGCGCGCATCGATTCGATATGCGGGGCCATTTTCGGCGCCTGGGCGACGATGGTGTTGTCGACGTTGCCGACTTTCCAGCCCTTGGCATGGACCAGTGCGACGACATGACGCAACAGCGCACGGCTGTCGGCGCCCTTGAATTGCGGGTCGGTATCCGGGAAATGCTTGCCGATGTCACCCAGCGCCGCGGCGCCGAGCAAGGCATCGCTCAAGGCGTGCAAGAGGACGTCACCGTCTGAGTGGGCGAGCAGCCCGAAGCTGTGTGCAATGCGCACACCGCCCAGAGTGATGAAATCGCCTTCAGCGAAACGGTGCACATCATAGCCGTGGCCAATACGCATAAAAAAAACGCCCCGATTTTTGTCAGGGCGTGATTCTACCTGCATTAGCCAACCAGAGCATGCGCGTGATGCCGCAAGTGCTCATCGATGAAACTGGCGATGAAGAAATAGCTGTGGTCATAGCCCGGTTGCAGGCGCAACGTCAGCGGATGACCGGCCAGTTTGGTCGCCTGCTGCAAGGCTTCCGGCTTGAGCTGGGTGGCGAGAAAATCGTCGCGATCTCCCTGGTCGACCAGCAGCGGCAGCTTTTCATCGGCCTCGGCAATCAACGCGCAGGCATCCCATTCACGCCATTTCGAACGGTCCTCTCCCAGGTAGCGGGAGAAGGCTTTGTGCCCCCACGGACAATCCATCGGATTGTTGATAGGCGAGAACGCCGATACCGAACGATAACGCCCCGGGTTGCGCAAAGCACAGACCAGCGCGCCGTGGCCGCCCATGGAGTGTCCGCTGATGCCGCGCTTGTCCGACGCCGGGAAATGGGCTTCAACCAATGTCGGCAATTCCTGCACAACGTAGTCATGCATCCGATAGTGTCGCGACCAGGGTTCCTGGGTGGCATTCAGATAAAACCCGGCGCCGAGGCCAAAGTCCCAGGCGCCATCCGGATCACCCGGCACATCAGGACCACGAGGGCTGGTGTCCGGTGCGACGATGATCAGCCCCAACTCGGCGGCCATGCGCATGGCGCCGGCCTTCTGCATGAAGTTCTCGTCGGTGCACGTCAGGCCGGACAACCAGTACAACACCGGCAGCTTGCCGCCCTGCTCCGCCTGCGGAGGCAGATAGACGGCGAACACCATGTCGCAGCCGAGCACGTCGGAGCGATGGCGATAGCGCTTGTGCCAGCCACCGAAGCTTTTCTGACAGGAGATGTTTTCCAGACTCATGGGAATCCTCCCAGCTGCAAGCCACAAGCCTGAAGCTGCAAGTCGAGGCGCGCTCTCTTGCAGCTTATGGCTTGCGGCTGACTGCTGCTTCTTAGAAATGAATGACCGAGCGGATGCTTTTTCCTTCGTGCATCAGGTCAAACGCCTTATTGATATCTTCCAGGCCCATGGTGTGGGTGATGAAGGTATCCAGCGGGATCTCACCGGTCTCGGCCATTTCCACATAGCTTGGCAACTCGGTACGGCCACGCACACCACCGAACGCCGAACCGCGCCAGACGCGGCCGGTGACCAGCTGGAACGGACGGGTGGAGATTTCCTGGCCGGCACCGGCAACACCGATGATGACCGACTCGCCCCAGCCCTTGTGGCAGCACTCCAGTGCCGCGCGCATCAGTTGCACATTGCCGATGCACTCGAAGGAAAAGTCGACGCCACCGTCGGTCATGTCGACGATGACTTCCTGGATCGGACGATCGAAGTCTTTCGGATTCACGCAATCGGTTGCACCCAGCTGCTTGGCGATCTCGAACTTCGCCGGGTTGATGTCGATGGCGATGATGCGGGCAGCCTTGGCTTTGACCGCGCCAATCACAGCCGACAGACCGATGCCGCCGAGGCCGAAAATGGCCACGGTATCACCCGGTTTTACCTTGGCGGTGTTGAGCACGGCGCCGATACCGGTAGTGACACCGCAGCCCAGCAGGCAGACTTTTTCCAGTGGCGCTTCCTTGGCGATTTTCGCAACGGAAATCTCCGGAAGCACGGTGTACTCGGAGAAGGTCGAAGTACCCATGTAGTGGAAAATCGTTTCGCCCTTGTAGGAAAAACGCGAAGTGCCGTCCGGCATCAAGCCTTTGCCCTGGGTCGCGCGAATCGCCTGGCAGAGGTTGGTCTTGCCTGACAGGCAGAATTTGCACTGGCGACATTCCGGGGTGTACAGCGGGATCACATGGTCGCCTACCGCCACGGAAGTCACACCCTCGCCGATGGCTTCAACGATCGCCCCGCCTTCGTGACCGAGGATCGACGGGAAGATGCCTTCCGGATCAGCGCCGGACAAGGTGTAGGCATCGGTATGGCAGACACCGGAGGCCACCACGCGCAGCAAGACTTCGCCGGCCTTGGGCATGGCAACATCGACCTCAACGATTTCGAGGGGTTTCTTGGCCTCGAAGGCAACGGCGGCGCGTGACTTGATCATGATGGCTCTCCAGTGAATAAAAACGAGACAGGGAGTGTAATACATGGCCAAGCGATGAATAATCGACGCAAATGCAAAATATTATTGCTACACAGGGATAATCATCGATGTCCGAAAACCGCTGGGAAGGGATCGACGAGTTTGTCGCCGTCGCCGAGTGCAACCAGTTCACCGCGGCGGCGGAACGCCTGGGGGTTTCGTCCTCCCATATCAGTCGACAAATCGTACGCCTCGAAGAGCGCCTGCAAACCCGTTTGCTCTACCGCAGTACCCGTCGGGTTGCGCTGACCGAGGCCGGACAAACGTTCCTGCAGCATTGCCAACGCTTGCAGGACGGCCGCGAAGAGGCACTGCGCGCGGTGGGCGACTTGACCAGCGAGCCCAAAGGCATGCTGCGCATGACATGCGCCGTGGCTTACGGTGAACGCTTCATCGTGCCGTTGGTGACCCGTTTCATGGGGCTGTATCCGCAGCTGCGCATCGATATCGAATTGACCAACCGGCAACTCGACCTGGTACATGATGGCCTCGATCTGGCGATCCGCCTCGGGCGCTTGCAGGATTCACGGCTGGTTGCCACCCGCCTCGCGCCCCGGCGCATGTTTCTCTGCGCATCACCCTCCTACATTGAGCGCTACGGCCGGCCGCACAGCCTGTCGGAACTCAGTCGCCACAACTGTCTTATCGGCAGTTCGGATCTCTGGCAACTGGAGCAGAACGGGCGGGAATTTTCCCAGCGAGTCCAGGGAAATTGGCGCTGCAATAGTGGGCAAGCCGTACTGGACGCGGCGCTACAGGGCGTGGGGTTGTGTCAGTTGCCGGACTATTACGTGCTGGAGCATTTGAAGAGCGGCGCATTGATTTCGTTGCTGGAGGCGCATCAACCGCCGAACACCGCGGTTTGGGCGCTGTACCCGCAGCAGCGGCATTTGTCGCCGAAGGTGCGCAAGCTGGTGGATTTTTTGAAGGAAGGGTTGGCTGAGCGACCGGAGTATCGGAGTTAGAATCACCAGTGTTTCTCAGTGACAGATTGGCTGACTGAAACGGCGCTTTCGCGAGCAAGCCCGCTCCCACAGGGGGAACAGTCTTGCTCACAAAAATTGCGGGCAACACCGGTCAAATGTGGGAGCGGGCTTGCTCGCGAAAGGCGCGACGCGGTCTCAAAGTTGATTGCCGCACAACTTAGCGACGATTAGCCCAACGCTGCCTCAACCATTCAAGATCTTCGGGACGCGTCACCTTGAGGTTATCGGACCGCCCTTCGATCAGCCGTGGTGCCGAACCGGCCCACTCCATGGCCGAAGCTTCGTCGGTAATGACGGCATCCGCCACCAGGCTGTCAGCCAACGCCCGATGCAATGCCCCAAGGCGAAACATCTGCGGCGTGTAGGCCTGCCAGATCACACTGCGATCCACGGTTTCGAGCACACGACCGTGCTTGTCGACCCGCTTGAGCGTATCCCGTGCCGGAACCGCCAGCAGTCCGCCGACAGGGTCGTCAGCCAGTTCAGCCAGCAGCTTGTCCAGATCGTCACGACTGAGGTTCGGCCGTGCGGCATCGTGAACCAGTACCCAATCCTCATTATCAGCGCCCTGCGCATGCAGGTGCAGCAAGGCATTGAGCACCGATCCGGAACGTTCGGAACCGCCCTCGACCCGGACAATACGCGGGTCACTGGCACACGCCAGGTTCGGCCAATAAGGATCGTCGACAGCAAGACTGACCACCAGGCCTTTCAGGCAAGGATGGTCAAGGAAACAGCCGAGGCTGTGTTCGAGAATAGTGCGCCCGCCCAGTTGCAAGTATTGCTTGGGACGGTCCGCGGCCATACGGGCACCGACGCCCGCGGCAGGAATCACGGCCCAGAAGGCCGGTAACGTCTGGCTCATTGCGCCAACTGGTAAAGGGTTTCACCGTCCTTGACCATGCCCAACTCATGGCGAGCCCGTTCTTCAACGGTCTCCATGCCCTTTTTCAACTCACTGACTTCGGCGTCCATTACCCGATTGCGCTCCAGCAATGCCTGGTTCTCAGCTTGCTGATCCGCGATCTGCTGCGTCAACTCGGCCACTTGCGCCAGACTGCCGTTTCCCACCCACAGGCGGTACTGCAAGCCAGCCAGCAACAAAAGCAGAATGAGGAACAACCAATTGGGACTGCGCATCGAATATCAGGTATCCAGTGAAAAAAGACAGCCATGCCAAACGTGAAGCTTCTGATAGCACGAAGCCTGGAAGAACCAGGCTTGTGCATATAAGGCATCAGATTAGTGGCAAAAACGTCGCTGTAGCGATTTTTCCGACACAATCCGGTGTCTTTTTTACCATGTACTGACTCAGCCGCGGAATTCGCCGCGACCGTTGTACTTGGCCTTGCCATTCAACTGCTCTTCGATACGCAGCAGTTGGTTGTACTTGGATACGCGATCGGAACGGCACAGGGAACCGGTCTTGATCTGACCAGCCGAGGTGCCCACGGCCAGGTCGGCAATGGTCGAATCTTCGGTTTCGCCGGAGCGGTGCGAGATCACGGCGGTGTAACCGGCAGCCTTGGCCATCTGGATGGCTTCCAGGGTTTCGGTCAGGGTGCCGATCTGGTTGAACTTGATCAGGATCGAGTTGGCGATCTTCTTGTCGATGCCTTCTTTCAGGATCTTGGTGTTGGTCACGAACAGGTCGTCGCCTACCAGTTGGGTCTTCTCGCCGATCTTGTCGGTGAGGATCTTCCAGCCAGCCCAGTCGGACTCGTCCAGGCCATCTTCGATGGAGATGATCGGGTAACGTTCGGTCAGGCCTTTGAGGTAGTCAGCGAAACCTTCGGCGGTGAACACCTGGCCTTCGCCGGACAGGTTGTACTTGCCGTCTTCGTAGAATTCGCTGGCCGCGCAGTCCAGGGCCAGGGTCACGTCGGTGCCCAGCTTGTAACCGGCGTTGGCCACGGCTTCAGAGATCACTTTCAAAGCGTCTTCGTTGGAAGCCAGGTTCGGCGCGAAACCACCTTCGTCACCGACGGCAGTGCTCAGGCCACGGGCCTTCAGCACGGCTTTGAGGTGGTGGAAAATCTCGGTGCCCATGCGCAGACCTTCCGAGAAAGACTTGGCGCCAACCGGCTGAACCATGAATTCCTGGATGTCGACGTTGTTATCGGCGTGCTCGCCGCCGTTGATGATGTTCATCATCGGAACCGGCATCGAGTAGACACCCGGGGTGCCGTTCAGGTTGGCGATGTGAGCGTACAGCGGCAGGTCCTGGTCCTGTGCGGCGGCCTTGGCGGCAGCCAGGGAAACGGCGAGGATCGCGTTGGCGCCCAGGGAACCTTTGTTTTCAGTACCGTCGAGCTTGATCATTGCCAGATCGAGCGCTTTCTGGTCGCTTGGGTCCATGCCTTTCAACAGGTCTTTGATCGGACCGTTGATGTTGGCTACGGCCTTCAGAACACCCTTGCCCAGGTAACGGCTCTTGTCGCCATCACGCAGCTCGAGCGCTTCACGCGAGCCAGTGGAAGCACCGGACGGCGCGCAGGCGCTGCCGATGATGCCGTTATCGAGAAGCACATCCGCTTCCACGGTGGGATTGCCACGGGAGTCGAGAACTTCACGACCTTTGATGTCGACGATTTTAGCCATTGTTGTAAACACTCCAAAGTTGACGAAAACGACGCAGCTGTAGGAAATCTTTGGTCGTCGGCAAGCGAGGTGCAGCGGGCAGTCTTGCAGACGACAAGGCTCAGGCTCGAGGGCCTGAGCATTAAATCGTGCGGTACTTTACCGGAGAATTGAGGATTACGCGGTTTCTACCGTCGGAAAACTCTTCACCAGTTCGTCCAGGGCTTTGAGCTGGGCCAGGAATGGCTCCAGTTTGTCCAGGCGCAAGGCGCAAGGACCGTCACATTTGGCGTTGTCCGGATCCGGGTGGGCTTCCAGGAACAGGCCGGCCAGCGACTGGCTCATGCCGGCCTTCGCCAGGTCGGTGACCTGGGCGCGACGACCGCCGGCGGAATCGGAGCGACCGCCAGGCATTTGCAGCGCATGGGTCACGTCGAAGAACACCGGGTATTCGAACTGCTTCATGATGCCGAAGCCGAGCATGTCGACGACCAGGTTGTTGTAGCCGAAGCTCGAACCACGCTCGCAGAGAATCAACTGATCATTACCCGCTTCCACGCACTTGTTCAGGATGTGCTTCATTTCCTGGGGGGCGAGGAACTGGGCTTTCTTGATGTTGATCACGGCGCCCGTTTTGGCCATTGCGACCACGAGGTCGGTCTGGCGCGACAGGAAGGCCGGCAACTGGATGATGTCACAGACTTCAGCGACGACCGCGGCCTGGTCAGGCTCGTGGACGTCGGTGATGACCGGCACGCCGAAGGCTTGCTTGATGTCCTGGAAGATGCGCATGCCTTCTTCCAGGCCCGGACCACGATAGGAGGTCACAGAAGACCGGTTGGCCTTGTCGAAACTGGCCTTGAACACGTAAGGGATACCGAGCTTTTCGGTGACCTTCACATACTCTTCGCAAACCTGCATGGCCATGTCACGGCTTTCCAGCACGTTCATGCCGCCGAACAGCACCATGGGTTTGTCGTTGGCAATCTCGATGTCGCCGACGCGGATGATCTTCTGTGCCATCGGGGTTACGCCTTCTTCTGGTGTTGAGCCAACGCGGCCTTGACGAAACCGCTGAACAGCGGATGACCGTCGCGTGGCGTCGAGGTGAACTCAGGGTGGAACTGGCAAGCGACGAACCATGGATGATCCGGTGCTTCAACCACTTCAACCAGTGCGCCATCCCCGGAACGACCGGAGATTTTCAAACCGGCTTCCATGATTTGCGGCAGCAGGTTGTTGTTCACTTCGTAGCGATGACGGTGACGCTCGACGATCACGTCCTTGCCATAGCAACCATGAACCAGGGAACCTGGCTCCAGCAGGCAATCCTGCGCGCCCAGACGCATGGTGCCGCCCAGATCGGAAGCTTCGGTACGGGTTTCGACCGCACCGGTGGCATCTTCCCACTCGGTGATCAGGCCCACGACCGGGTGACCGCTTGCACGATCGAACTCGGTGGAGTTGGCGTCTTTCCAGCCCATCACGTTACGGGCGAACTCGATTACGGCCACTTGCATGCCCAGGCAGATACCCAGGTATGGAACCTTGTTTTCGCGAGCGTATTGAACGGCAGTGATCTTGCCTTCAACGCCACGCAGACCGAAGCCGCCAGGCACCAGGATCGCGTCGACGCCTTCCAGCAGCGCAGTGCCCTGGTTCTCGATGTCTTCGGAATCGATGTAGCGCAGGTTGACCTTGGTACGGTTGCTGATGCCGGCGTGACTCATCGCTTCGATCAGCGACTTGTAGGCGTCCAGCAGCTCCATGTACTTGCCGACCATGGCGATGGTGACTTCGTGCTCAGGGTTGAGCTTGGCGTCGACCACGGCTTCCCACTCGGACAGATCGGCACCGCCGCATTGCAGGCCGAAGCGCTCGACGACGAAATCGTCCAGGCCCTGGGAGTGCAGGATGCCCGGGATCTTGTAGATGGTATCGGCGTCTTCCAGCGCGATCACCGCACGCTCTTCAACGTTGGTGAACTGCGCGATCTTGCGACGCGACGACACATCGATCGGGTGGTCGGAGCGGCAGACCAGCACGTCTGGTTGCAGGCCGATGGAACGCAGTTCCTTCACCGAGTGCTGGGTTGGCTTGGTTTTGGTTTCACCGGCAGTGGCGATGTACGGCACCAGTGTCAGGTGCATCAGCATCGCGCGCTTGGCGCCGACTTCGAAACGCAGTTGGCGGATCGCTTCGAGGAACGGTTGCGACTCGATGTCACCCACGGTGCCACCGATCTCGACCATGGCCACGTCAGCGTCGCCGGCACCCTTGATGATACGGCGCTTGATTTCGTCGGTGATGTGCGGAATCACCTGGATGGTTGCACCCAGGTAGTCACCACGGCGCTCTTTGCGCAGGACGTGTTCGTAGACACGGCCGGTGGTGAAGTTGTTGTTCTGGGTCATGGTCGTGCGGATGAACCGCTCGTAGTGACCCAGGTCCAGGTCGGTCTCGGCGCCGTCGTGTGTGACGAACACTTCACCGTGCTGGAACGGGCTCATGGTGCCCGGGTCGACGTTGATGTACGGGTCCAGCTTCAGCATGGTGACCTTAAGTCCCCGCGCCTCCAGGATGGCCGCCAATGATGCCGATGCAATGCCTTTCCCCAATGAAGAAACAACACCGCCCGTGACGAATATGTAGCGCGTCATGAAAAACCCTAGAAGTCTGCGTTAAAGCGGTCCGAGCCGCCGGGGAAAGCGAAGGAAGGCCGAAGCCCCCGATCACCTGCATTAATCACAGTGCACCTTTCAAAAAAACCGCCGCGTTGGGACAGACCGGGAAATGAATCACCGGTTCGTTGCTCGCTACACATTTTTTGGAATCGCCCAGCAAAGACTGCTTGGTAATCGGCAACTCCTGCAATTCAGGCGAATCCACAGAAGTTGTATCAAGAAGGGAGCGTAGTCTACCGGAAAGCCCCTTTCAGCTCAAACCTTGATCTTCGTTCAGTGGCTGCCAATGCAAATGCCAGTTACCGATCGCACCACCATCGAGCCCGTTGAGGTTCGCTACCGCCAGCAATTGCCCCTCTTTGTAGAGCAGCGGCAATCTGCCGCGCACGAAGGACGGTACAGCGCTTTCATTGAGCAAACGTTTCAGGTCCCGATGGCCGCGGCCTGGCAAAGCCATGACCTCACCCCCTTCACGATAGCGGATCTGTAACGGGCCATCGGGGATTTGTCCGGTGAGCGACAGCATGCCGTTGTCCGGGGTTACCAGCGGTGAACGCGGGTCCTGCCACGCTCCGGCGACAGGCAGAGGGCGCAACCAGCGGCCGGACAACCACCAGATCCGCCCGCCAGCCCGATGCAGCTCGCCATCGGCCAGCCGCCACACCGGGCAGGCATCGCCGCTGGCGTCGCGCAAATCCTGCCAGCCCGACCAATGGTCAGTGTCCGGCAGGCGGGTCAGCGGTTCGAGCCAATGACTCAAGGCATTGCGCTGCCGGGCGTCGGAGAGTTGCGCAAGCGACGCCAGTTCAAGGGATCGCAAGCCCAGCCAGGCGAACTCACTGACAGAGTTGGCGTTACGCAAATCCATGTCTGCCAGTTCTTCGAGCAACCCCTGCGCCTCGGTCAGATGCGCCGCGCTGCGGGCCATGGTTGCCACCGCTTGTGGCCAGCGCCGGGTCAAGGCGGGGAAGACTTGATGCCGCAGGTAGTTGCGCGAGTACTGCCGATCTTCGTTTGAAGGATCTTCGATCCAGCTCAAGCCATGCTCGTTGGCATAGGCCTCCAGTTCAGCCCGCGTGACGTCGAGCAATGGTCGCAGCAGATGGCCCTTGCCCAACGGGCGTTGACGCGGCATACCCGACAGCCCGCGCACGCCGGCCCCACGCAACATACGGAACAGCAAGGTTTCCGCCTGATCGTCGCGGTGCTGGGCTGTCAGCAGGACCTCATCGGGCAGTATCACTTCGGTGAACGCGTGATAACGCGCGTCCCGCGCCGCACGCTCCAGACTGGCACCGGGCTGCACCTGCACCTGAACGATCTGCAACGGGACGCCCAGCGCAGCGCACACAGAACGACAATGTTCCGGCCACGCATCGGCCACAGCTTGAAGGCCGTGATGAACATGGATGGCGCACAGCGCCGGCAGGGATTCGGTTTTTGCGAGATGTGCAAGGAGGTGCAGCAGGACGGTGGAGTCCAGGCCGCCGGAGAAGGCGATGTGCCAAGCCGGAGCGTTACGCCACGGTTTCAGATTCAGCAAAAGCCTGGAAGGCAAGTCAATCGCGGGCCGATCCATATCTCTCCCTTTGCACAAATCAAATGTGGGAGCGGGCTTGCTCGCGAAGGCGGCTGAACATTCAACACATCAGTTGATTGTTATACCGCTTTCGCGAGCAAGCCCGCTCCCACATTCAAGCCGAGATCAGATCAGAGACCGTAGCTCATCAGTCGATCGTAACGGCGCTTGAGCAGCGCGTCGTTATCGAACTTCTTCAGCATCGCCAGTTGCGAGCTCAGCTCGGCGCGGATCGATGCAGCGGCAGCGGCCGGGTCACGGTGCGCGCCGCCCAATGGCTCGCCAATCACCTTGTCCACGATGCCCAGACCCTTGAGGCGCTCGGCGGTGATGCCCATCGCTTCTGCGGCATCCGGTGCCTTCTCGGCGGTTTTCCACAGAATCGAAGCGCAACCTTCCGGCGAAATCACCGCGTAAGTCGAGTATTGCAGCATGTTCAACTGGTCGCAGACACCGATTGCCAGTGCACCACCGGAACCACCCTCACCGATCACGGTGGCGATGATTGGGGTTTTCAGGCGCGCCATGACCCGCAGGTTCCAGGCAATCGCTTCGCTCTGGTTGCGCTCTTCAGCGTCGATGCCAGGGTAAGCGCCCGGGGTGTCGATGAAGGTCAGGATCGGCATCTTGAAGCGTTCGGCCATTTCCATCAGGCGGCAAGCCTTGCGGTAGCCTTCCGGACGCGGCATGCCGAAGTTGCGGCGAACCTTCTCGCGCACTTCACGGCCCTTCTGGTGGCCGATGACCATGACTGGCTTGTCGTCCAGACGGGCGATGCCGCCAACGATGGCCGCGTCGTCGGAGAAGTGACGGTCACCGTGCAGTTCGTCGAACTCGGTGAAGATGTGTTCGATGTAGTCCAGGGTATACGGACGTTTCGGGTGACGTGCCAGGCGTGCGATCTGCCAGCTGGTCAGCTTGCCGAAAATGTCTTCGGTCAGCGTTTTGCTCTTGTCCTGCAGGCGGGAGATCTCATCGCCGATATTCAGCGAATTGTCATTACCGACCAAGCGCAACTCTTCGATCTTGGCTTGCAGGTCGGCGATCGGCTGTTCGAAATCTAGAAAATTCGGGTTCATAGGCGTCCGTCTTGGGTCGAGTCCCAAGGGATCTTGGGCCGGCCGGTTGTCTATTCGCGCCCTACCTTAAGGGACAGGCGCGTTGAGGTCGAGATTAAAAATTCAGGTCTGGGTCAGGGCAATCTAATAGCACTGACCGTCAACGGTATTGGAGGAAGACGTTGTCTCGCCCGAACTGGTCACGCAGGGCTTGAATCAACGCATCCGCCGGATCGATCCGCCAGCCCTCGCCGAACTGCAACAAGGCCTTCGCATCGGGACTGGTGTAGTCCATGGTGATCGGGCACGCACCGCGGTGACGCTTCAACAGTTCGCCCAACCAGCGTAGCTGATCGCCCTTGAGATCCTTGGCATGCAACTTCAGGCGCAGGCTTTCGGCCAGGTTGGTGCGCGCATCTTCCATGCTCATCACCCGCTTGACCCGCAATTTCAGGCCACCGGAGAAGTCGTCATTGCTGACTTCGCCTTCGACCACCACCATCGCGTCGGTCTGCAACAGTGACTGCGCCGAATGGAACGCCTCGGAAAACAGCGAGGCCTCGATCCGTCCGGAGCGGTCGTCGAGGGTGATGAACCCCATCTTGTCGCCCTTTTTGTTCTTCATCACCCGCAAGGCGATGATCATCCCGGCAACGGTCTGGGTATCACGCGCCGGTTTCAGATCGATGATGCGCTGACGGGCGAAGCGACGGATTTCACCCTCGTACTCGTCAATCGGGTGACCGGTCAGGTACAGGCCGAGGGTATCTTTCTCGCCTTTGAGACGCTCCTTGAGGGTCAGTTCCTTGGCCTTGCGGTGGTTGGCGTAGACGTCGGCGTCTTCTTCGACAAACAGACCGCCAAACAGGTCGGAGTGACCGCTGTCCTGGGTCCGCGCAGTCTGTTCGGCGGCCTTGATCGCCTCTTCCATGGCCGTCAGCAGCACCGCGCGATTGCGGTCGATATTGGCCTGGTAGGCTTTCTGCTCATCGTGGAAATACGGCCCGAGGCGATCCAGGGCACCGCTGCGGATCAAGCCGTCGAGGGTGCGTTTGTTGATGCGCTTGAGGTCGACCCGGGCACAGAAATCGAACAGATCCTTGAACGGCCCGGCCAGACGCGCTTCGGTGATGGCCTCGACCGGTCCCTCACCCACGCCCTTGATTGCACCCAGGCCGTAGATGATCCGGCCTTCGTCGTTCACCGTGAACTTGAACTCGGAAGTGTTTACGTCCGGCGCGTCGAGACGCAGCTTCATGGTCCGCACTTCTTCGATCAAGGTCACGACCTTGTCGGTGTTGTGCATATCCGCCGAGAGTACCGCGGCCATGAACGGCGCCGGGTAGTGCGCCTTCAGCCACGCGGTCTGGTACGACACCAGGCCATAGGCGGCGGAGTGGGACTTGTTGAAGCCGTAACCGGCGAATTTTTCCACCAGGTCGAAAATGTTACCGGCCAGGTCCGCGTCGATATTGTTGGTGGCGCAACCTTCAATGAAGCCGCCGCGCTGCTTGGCCATTTCCTCAGGTTTTTTCTTGCCCATGGCGCGACGCAGCATGTCCGCACCACCGAGGGTGTAGCCGGCCATGACCTGGGCAATCTGCATCACCTGTTCCTGATACAGGATGATGCCGTAGGTCGGTGCCAGTACGGGCTTGAGGCCTTCGTACTGGTAGTCCGAGTGCGGATACGCCAGCTCGGCGCGACCGTGCTTGCGGTTGATGAAGTCGTCCACCATGCCCGATTGCAGCGGGCCCGGACGGAACAGGGCCACCAGTGCGATCAAGTCTTCCAGGCAGTCGGGCTTGAGCTTTTTGATCAGCTCTTTCATGCCCCGGGATTCAAGCTGGAACACCGCCGTGGTTTCGGCTTTTTGCAGCAAGGTGTAGGTCGGTTTGTCGTCCAGCGGGATGAACGCGATATCCAGCGGCGGCTCGTTGACCTTGGCGCGGTCGCGGTTGATGGTTTTCAGCGCCCAATCGATGATCGTCAGGGTCCGCAAACCGAGGAAGTCGAACTTCACCAGACCGGCCGCTTCAACGTCGTCCTTGTCGAACTGGGTTACCAGGCCATCGCCCGCTTCGTCGCAGTAGATCGGCGAGAAGTCGGTCAGTTTGGTCGGGGCGATCACCACGCCACCGGCGTGCTTGCCGACGTTACGCACAACGCCTTCAAGCTTGCGGGCCATCTCCCAGATTTCCGCGGCTTCTTCATCGACCTTGATGAAGTCGCGCAGGATCTCTTCCTGCTCGTAGGCCTTTTCCAGGGTCATGCCGACTTCGAACGGGATCATCTTCGACAGACGGTCCGCCAGGCCATAGGACTTGCCCTGCACCCGCGCCACGTCGCGGACCACAGCCTTGGCAGCCATGGAACCGAAGGTGATGATCTGGCTTACCGCGTTGCGACCGTACTTCTCGGCCACGTAGTCGATCACCCGATCGCGACCGTCCATGCAGAAGTCGACGTCGAAGTCGGGCATCGATACCCGTTCCGGATTGAGGAAACGTTCGAACAGCAGGTCATATTCCAGCGGGTCGAGGTCGGTGATCTTCTGCACATAGGCCACCAGCGATCCGGCACCCGACCCACGGCCAGGACCTACCGGTACGCCGTTGTTCTTGGCCCACTGGATAAAGTCCATCACGATCAGGAAGTAACCGGGGAAACCCATCTGGATGATGATATCCAGCTCGAAATTCAGCCGGTCGACATAGACCTGACGCTTGACTTCATAGTCTTCGGTGGTGTCCTTGGGCAGCAGGACGGCAAGGCGCTCTTCCAGGCCATCGAAGGACACCTTGCGGAAGTACTCGTCGATGGTCATGCCATCGGGGATCGGGAAGTTGGGAAGGAAGTGTGTACCCAGCTTCACTTCGATGTTGCAACGCTTGGCGATCTCGACGGTGTTTTCCAGCGCCTCGGGAATGTCGCTGAACAGCTCGGCCATTTCCTCGGCGCTTTTGAGGTACTGCTGATCGCTGTAATTCTTCGAACGCCGCGGATCGTCGAGGGCACGGCCCTCACCGATGCAGACGCGGGTTTCGTGGGCGGCGAAGTCTTCCTGTTTGATGAAACGCACGTCGTTGGTCGCCACCAGCGGCGCACCGAGCTTCTCGGCCAGGGCCACGGCGCCGTGCAGTTGTTCTTCATCGTTGGGGCGGTTGGTGCGCTGGATCTCCAGGTAGAAACGATCCGGAAAAACGTCCATCCATTCGCGGGCCAGGGTTTCAGCCTCGGCGGGGTTGCCGCTGAGCATGGCCTGGCCGATCTCGCCTTCTTTGGCCGCCGACAACATGATCAAGCCGGCGCTGGCTTCAGCGACCCATTCGCGCTCGATGATGATTGCGCCATTGCGCTGCCCCTCGATAAAGCCGCGGGAAATCAGCTCGGTGAGGTTGCGATAGCCTTCGGCGTTCATCACCAGCAGGCTGATCCGGCTCAGCGGGTTGTCCGGATCCTTGTTCGACAGCCACAGGTCGGCGCCGCAGATCGGCTTGATCCCGGCACCCATGGCGTTTTTATAGAATTTGACCAGGGAACACATGTTGTTCTGGTCGGTGACCGCCACGGCAGGCATGTTCATGCCGACCAGGGTCTTGACCAGCGGCTTGATCCGCACCAGACCGTCGACCAGGGAGTATTCAGTGTGCAGGCGTAGGTGAACGAATGAAGCCGGCATAGTGATCCTGTCTGAGAACGTAAAGACAACAAGGCCCGGATTGTACCGGGCCTTGGTAAAAAAAATCAGCCTTGCGACTAACTCTCGATGAGACTTTCCCGCGCCTCGTAAGCCAGACGCACCGGAGCAAAGGAGCGCCGGTGAATCGGGGTCGGGCCAAGACGGGCGAGCGCTTCCAGATGAACGGGTGTCGGGTAGCCCTTGTGGCCACCGATGCCGTAGCCGGGGTAGATCAACTCGAACGCAGCCATTTCCCGGTCGCGACTGACCTTGGCCAGAATAGACGCAGCAGCGATGGCTGGAACCTTGCTGTCGCCCTTCACCACAGCTTCGGAACGCATCGGCAGTTTCGGGCAGCGGTTGCCGTCGATCATCGCCAGTTTCGGCTGAATATGCAGCCCGGCGACCGCACGCTGCATGGCCAGCATGGTGGCGTGGAGGATATTCAGTTCGTCGATTTCCTCGACTTCGGCGCGAGCGATGCACCAGCTCAGGGCTTTTTCGCAGATTTCGTCGTAGAGCTTTTCGCGACGGGCCTCGGTGAGTTTCTTCGAGTCGTTCAGGCCGAGGATCGGACGATTCGGATCAAGAATCACCGCCGCTGTCACTACCGCGCCACAGAGCGGGCCACGACCGACTTCATCGACGCCGGCAACCAATTCTTCGACTTCAGCGACCAAGGTAAAGTCCAGCCCCATCTGCATGTTCGTTTTACTCATTCTACTTGGCCGATCAGCTTCAGCACTGCGTCCGCAGCCTGGTTGGAGGCATCCAGACGCAGGGTCCGGTGAATTTCATCAAAACCACGGGTCTGCTCTCCCCCACCCTCGATCAAGGGTGACAAGGTCTGGGCCAGCGCTTCGACCGTGGCATCGTCCTGCAACAACTCGGGCACCAACAGACGCTGAGCCAACAGGTTCGGCAACGAAATGTAGGGGCTTTTCACCATGCGCTTGAGAATCCAGAACGTCAGCGGCGCCAGGCGATAGGCGACCACCATCGGCCGCTTGTACAGCAATGCTTCAAGCGTCGCGGTACCGGAGGCAATCAACACCGCATCGCACGCTGCCAGGGCAAGATGCGACTGCCCATCGAGCAGGGTCAGTGGCAGATCGCGACCAACCAACAGCTCTTCAAGCTGTGCGCGACGCTGTGCACTGGCGCAAGGCATGACAAACCGCACACCCGGGCGCAACGCCCGCAGGCGCTGCGCGGTATCGAGAAACAACGCACCTAGCCGGCCAACTTCACCGCCACGGCTGCCTGGCATCAACGCCACCAGCGGCCCGTCAGGCAAACCGAGCTCGGCCCGCGCAGCCGCGCGATCGGCTTCGAGTGGAATGGCATCGGCCAGGGTATGACCGACAAACCGCACCGGCACGCCTTTCTCTTCATAGAACCTGGCTTCGAACGGGAACAGCGTGAGCATCAGGTCGCAGCCTTCGCGAATCTTCAGCACGCGCTTCTGCCGCCAGGCCCACACCGACGGACTGACGTAATGCACGGTCTTGATACCGGCCTGACGCAGTTTGAGTTCGATATTGAGATTGAAGTCCGGCGCATCGATACCGATGAACACATCGGGTTTCGCGGCGATCAGGTCGGCGACCAGCTTCTTGCGCCGCGCCAGCAACTCGCGCAACCGGCCCAGCACTTCCACCAGGCCCATGACGGACAGACGCTCCATCGGGAAATACGAGGTCAGGCCTTCAGCCTGCATCAACGGGCCACCGACACCGATGAACTCGACCGCCGGGTGGCGAGCCTTGAGCGCGCGCATGAGGCCCGCACCCAGAATGTCACCGGAAGCCTCACCCGCTACCAGCGCAATACGCAGATTGGCCATGGTTAGCGGGTGATGCCGCGGGTCGAAGACTGGATGGAGTCACGGAACACCGCCACTTCCGGATACTGGGCGGACGGCTCTGCCAGTTCGGCAAGCGCCTGCTCCACGGTCAGGCCCTGGCGGTACACCACCTTGTAGGCACGACGCAGCGCGTGGATCGCATCTTCGCTGAAACCCCGACGGCGCATGCCCTCGAAGTTCATGCTGCGGGCTTCGGCAGGGTTGCCGAACACCGTGACGTAGGCTGGAACATCCTTGCCGATCGCCGTACCCATGCCGGAAAAGCTGTGGGCGCCAATGTGGCAATACTGGTGAACCAGGGTAAAACCGGAGAGGATCGCCCAGTCTTCCACATGCACATGGCCCGCCAGTGCGGTGTTGTTCACCAGGATGCAGTGGTTGCCAATCACGCTGTCGTGGCCGATGTGGGCATAGGCCATGATCAGGTTGTGATCGCCCAGGGTCGTTTCCGAACGATCCTGGATGGTGCCACGGTGGATCGTCACGCCTTCACGGATGACGTTGTGATCACCAATCACCAGGCGGGTTTCCTCGCCCTTGTACTTCAGGTCAGGCGTGTCCTCACCCACCGAGGAAAACTGGTAGATGCGATTGTGCTTGCCGATTCGGGTCGGGCCCTTGAGGATCACGTGCGGCCCGATGACTGTCCCCTCGCCGATTTCCACACCTGCGCCGACGATCGACCACGGGCCGACCTCGACGCCGTCAGCCAGAATGGCTGTCGGATCGATGATTGCACGAGGGTCAATCAAACTCATAGTTTGCGTTCCGCGCAGATGATTTCAGCGGAGCAGACCGGCTTGCCATCGACCGAAGCCTGGCATTCGAATTTCCAGATCTGACGCTTGCAGCTGATGAACTTGGCTTCAAGGATCAACTGATCGCCTGGCAGAACCGGCTGGCGGAAGCGCAGCTTGTCGGAACCGACGAAGTAATAGAGGGTGCCGTCGGCCGGTTTCACGTCGAGCATCTTGAAACCAAGGATCCCGGCAGCCTGAGCCATGGCTTCGATGATCAATACGCCCGGCATGATTGGATGCGCGGGGAAGTGACCATTGAAGAACGGTTCGTTGATGCTGACATTCTTGTAGGCGCGAATGCGCTTGCCTTCAACATCCAGCTCCACTACCCGGTCCACCAGCAGGAACGGGTAACGGTGAGGCAGGTATTCGCGAATCTCGTTGATGTCCATCATTTCGGGGGGAAGCCTATGTAAAGATTGGGAGCGCGCGACTGATGCACGTTCCGCTAGCAAATCAAGGAGCCAGTCTACAGACTGCATGGAAACTACTGCGGGCTACGCGCACAATACTGCGTTAAAAACAGGCTCGGAATGCTCATTTACAGCCAGTAAAGTCGCGTGCGACTCCAACCGTTCCTCGCCTGTTTTTGCCTTGTCTTGTCTTCGCTCGCTACGTTTCCATGCAGCCTGTTTTGCGGCTGTGCACACTTGATATGGAAATGGTATCAGCCATCTGATGAAGCATTACCGTCAGGGGTCACTTCCCCTACTTGCTTTTCCAGCTGTCGCAGGCGCCGCGCGATGTCATCGAGCTGACGGATGCGAGCCGCGCTTTTGCGCCATTCGGCTGCTGGTTGCATGGCCGTACCGGAAGAATAGGAACCCTTTTCGGTAATCGAGTGGGTCACCATGGTCATCCCGGTGATGAAAACGTTATCGCAAATTTCGATATGCCCCACCAGCCCTACACCGCCAGCGAGCATGCAATGCTTGCCGATTTTGGTGCTGCCGGAGATCCCGACACAGGCGGCCATGGCGGTGTGATCGCCGACCTGAACGTTGTGGGCGATCTGGATCTGGTTGTCGAGTTTCACACCATTGCCGAGAATGGTATCGGCCAATGCGCCGCGATCAATAGCGGTATTCACGCCAATTTCGACATCGTCACCGACCAGCACACCACCAATCTGGGCAATTTTCTGCCAGACACCTTTCTCATTGGCAAAACCGAAGCCTTCACCGCCGAGCACGGCCCCCGACTGAATGACCACACGCTTGCCGATGCGCACGTCGTGGTACAGCGTGACCCGCGGGGCCAGCCAGCCGTCTTCGCCGATTTCGCAACGGGCACCGATGAAGCAATGCGCACCGATGGTCACGCCGGCAGCAATTCGTGCCGCGCTTTCGATCACCGCAAAGGCGCCAATACTCGCAGCCGGGTCAACCACCGCGTCCTCGGCCACAACGGCTGTCGGGTGAATGCCGGCAGCCGCTTTCGGCTTTGGATCGAACAGATGGGAAACACGCGCATAGGCCAGATACGGATCAGGCACCACCAGCGCATTACCGGCATAACCTTCGGCATCAGCAGCCTTCAGCAACAGCGCTGCGGCCCGGCTGTCCGCCAGGTACTTACGGTATTGAGGGTTTGCGAGAAAGCTCAACTGAGCTGGGCCAGCCTCCTGCAAGGTGGCTAGCCCAGTAATTTCTCTCTCCGGGTCGCCACGTAGCGTGGCGCCGAGGAACTCGGCCAGCTGGCCGAGCTTAATGGTCACGGTCATGGATTACTTCAGCTGATTCATGCGCTCGATAACCTGGCGAGTGATGTCGTACTGAGGCTTGACATCAATCACTGCGCCACGCTCGAAGACCAGGTCAAAAGCACCTTTCTTGATGACTTCTTCCACAGCGCTGTCCAGTTTCGGCTTGAGCTGCTTCAGCATTTCACGGTCGGCAACGGCTTTGGCTTCGTTCAGCTCCTTGGACTGGAACTGGAAGTCACGGGCCTTTTGCTTGAATTCAAGCTCCAGACGCTCGCGCTCGCCCTGCTGCATTTTGTCGCCACCGGCCATCAGGCGGTCCTGAATACCCTTGGCGCTGGTTTCCAGCGTCTTGAGCTTGGTCAGCTGAGGACCGAACTTCTTCTCGGCATCCACGGCGTATTTCTTGGCCGCGTCAGACTCCAGCAGAGCCATCTGATAGTTCAGAACTGCAATTTTCATGTCGGCAAATGCCGGACCAGCGACCAATACGCTGGCCAGGAGAACCAATTGAGTCAACTTACGCACGATGCACTCCTACAAAATTCATTGTCGTTATCTTGGGTCAGACGCTTAGAACGTCTGGCCGAGGGAAAATTGGAACACTTGAGTCTCGGCGTCATCCGGTTTCTTGACCGGCATGGCCAATGCGAAACTCAAAGGACCCAGTGCAGTGACCCACGTCACACCTACACCAACAGAACTGGCCATATTGCTCAGGCTAATGTCGTTGCACTTGGTGTCGGACTTCGTGCCATCAGCGTTTGTGGTATCCGAGCACGACGAATCGAACACGTTACCCACATCCCAGAATACCGAGGTACGCAGGGAGCGTTGATCTTTGACGAACGGCAGCGGGAACAGAACTTCCACACCGCCCTGGATCAGGACGTTACCACCGAACGGCAGTGGATCCTGGTCCGGGTCGAACGCTGTACCAGGGTTCTTGCCAGTACTTGGCGTACTGCGAGGACCCAGGGTGCTGTCCTTGAAGCCGCGTACCGAGTTGAAACCACCAGCATAGTAGTTTTCATAGAATGGCAAGCCGTCGGTCGAACCGTAACCATCGCCATAACCCAGCTCGGTGTGCAGGCGCATGGTGTAGTTCTCGCTCAATGGCTGGAACAACTGACCACGGTAGTCGAGCTTGAAGAACGACAGGTCACTGCCTGGAATCGTGGATTCCAGCACCAGGCTCTGGGAATGACCACGGGTAGCGAGCACGCCCTTGTTCAGGGTGGACTCGGACCAACCGGCCGAAGCCTTGAAGTTCAGGTACTTGTCGCCTTCCTTGTTAACGAAGTCGAAGATCTCGTCAACGGTGTAAACGCCGGTCTTGATTTCGTCTTGTTGCGCATTCAGGCCGAAGGTCAGACGCGAAGTCTCGCTGATTGGATAACCGACACTCACACCGGCACCCAGGCTGTCTACGGCGTAGCTGGCGACGTCAGTATCGAGGTCATCGTAGTCAGTCGTGCGGTAGAAGGCGTTGTAACCCAGGCTCACGCCGTCGGCGGTCCAGTAGGGGTCGACGAAACCGAAGTTGTAGCGGGTCTGGTATTCGCTTTTGGTCAAGCCGACGCTGACCTTGTTACCGGTACCCAGGAAGTTGTTCTGGGTGATCGAACCACCAAGGATCAGACCGGCGCTCTGGGCGAAACCGACGCTGGCGGTAATCGAACCGGAGGCTTGCTCTTCAACGCTGTAGTTGACGTCAACCTGGTCATCGACACCCGGTACGGCCGGGGTTTCGACGTTGACTTCCTTGAAGAAGCCCAGACGCTCCAGACGGGTCTTGGACTGATCGATCAGGTAGGTCGAAGCCCAGCCGCCTTCCATCTGACGCATTTCACGACGCAGCACTTCGTCTTCGGACTTGGTGTTGCCACGGAAGTTGATGCGATTCACGTAGGCACGCTTGCCCGGATCGACCGCGAACAGGATGTCCACGGTGTGATCTTCATCGTGCGGCTGAGGCACGCCGTTGACGTTGGCGAAGGTGTAGCCTTCGTTACCCAGGCGACGGGTGATCAGTTCGGAAGTGGTGGTCATCAGCTTGCGCGAGAACACCTGGCCTTTTTGCACAAGCAACAGGGCCTTGATCTGGTCTTCAGGGACTTTCAGGTCGCCGCTGAGCTTGACGTCACGAACGGTGTATTTCTCGCCTTCGTTGACGTTGACGGTGATGTAGACGTGTTTCTTGTCCGGCGTAATGGAAACCTGGGTCGAAGCGATATCCATGTTGATATAGCCACGGTCCAGGTAGTAGGAACGCAGACGCTCCAGGTCACCGGACAGTTTTTCACGGGCGTACTTGTCATCGTTCTTGAAGAACGACAACCAGTTGGTGGTCTTGAGTTCGAAAAGGTCGATCAGGTCTTCATCGGGGAAGACCGTGTTGCCCACCACGTTGATGTGCTGGATAGCCGCAACGGTACCTTCGTTGATGTTGACCTTCAGGCCAACGCGGTTACGCGGCTGCGGCACCACTTCGGTGTCGACGGTAGCCGAGTAGCGACCCTGGGCGACGTATTGGCGCTGCAGTTCGTTACGCACACCTTCAAGGGTGGCACGCTGGAAGATCTCGCCTTCGGCCAGACCGGATTGCTTGAGGCCTTTCATCAGGTCTTCGGTAGAGATCGCCTTGTTGCCTTCGATCTCGATACTGGCGACCGACGGGCGCTCGACTACAGTGATGACCAGAACGTTGCCATCGCGGCCCAGCTGGATATCTTGAAAGAAACCGGTTTTGAACAACGCACGAGTGGATTCCACCAGGCGACGATCATCCGCCTGTTCACCGACGTTCAACGGCAAAGCACCAAAGACGCTACCCGCGGAGACCCGCTGGAGGCCATTGACGCGAATATCAGAGATAGTGAAGGACTCGGCGTGAACTTCGGCGATCATCAATACGGTGAGAACCGCAGTTAGCAGCAGACGTTTCATGAAGTCCTTTCTTATTCCAACTGGCAATAAACAAACTGCCGCAAAATGCGGCAGATTCGCAATTCAGCGACGTTACAGACGACCCAGATCATTAACCAGAGCGAGCAACATCACTCCGATCACCAAACTGATGCCGATCTGTATCCCCCAACCTTGCACCCGATCCGACAAGGGACGACCACGCGCCCACTCGATCAGATAAAACAACAAATGCCCCCCATCCAGCACAGGAATGGGCAGCAAATTCAGAACTCCCAGGCTAATACTCAGATAAGCAAGGAAATTCAGGAAATCAGCAACACCCGACTGGGCCGAAGCGCCCGCCACTTTAGCAATGGTTATCGGTCCACTCAAGTTTTTTACCGAGAGCTCGCCGAACAACATTTTCTTCAGTGAATCGAGGGTCAGCACGCTCATGGTCCAGGTGCGCCGAGCCCCCTCGCCAATCGCTGCCAATGGTCCATAACTGACCTCGCGGAGCATCTCCGGTGGCCAATCGACAGCCTTCACCCCTGCCCCCAGGTAGCCGTTGGGTGACTTGCTCTCGCCGCGAGCGGCAAGCGTCACCGGGACGTCGATTTGAGCACCGTCTCGCTCGACCCGCAGCATGATTTTGGTATCAGGATGCATACGGACGGTATCGACGACTTGCTGCCAATCATCCAGCGCACGACCATCGAGCGCCAGCAACCGGTCACCGGTCTTCAGGCCGGCAGCCTGGGCCGGCCCCTTTGGATCAAGTTCGGCCAGAACAGGCGGCAATGCCGGGCGCCACGGGCGAATCCCCAACGAATGAATGGGGTCGGGTTCGTCAGCCCCTTTGAGCCATTTATCCAGCGCAAGTTCACGTGGCGAATCGGTCGTCGACCCTTGCTCGCGAACCAATATCTGCAATGAGCCGCTTTCGCCCAGACGACGAACCAGTTGCAGATTCACCTCCGCCCAGCCGGAAGTCAGCTCACCATCAATGGCCACGATTTCCTGGCCGGGACTCAAACCCGCCTTGGCCGCGATGCTGCCGGACTCGACAGCCCCGATGACCGGACGCACCTGCTCGCTGCCGAGCATTGCCAGCCCCCAGAAGAACACCAATGCCAGCAGGAAGTTGGCGATCGGCCCCGCCGCTACGATGGCAATGCGCTGACGAACGGATTTACGATTGAAGGATTGATCAAGCTGATCGGGCGGCACTTCGCCTTCGCGCTCGTCGAGCATTTTCACGTAGCCGCCCAACGGGATGGCGGCAACGACGAATTCGGTGCCCTGCTTGTCGTACCAACGCAGCAAAGGCGTGCCGAAGCCTACGGAGAAGCGCAGCACCTTGACCCCACAGCGACGCGCGACCCAGAAGTGGCCGAACTCGTGGAAGGTAACCAGCACACCCAGAGCGACCAGGGTGCCGACAATCATATAGAGCGCGCTCATCTACTTTCTCCGCAATCCTATTCGCTGCTGCCTGGGTTGACTATCTGCAGCGTTTACCGCCCGTGACGGCTCAACCATTGTCCGGCCAGCAATCGCGCTTTCGCGTCTGCCGTGAACACTGCCTCGAGATCATCCACTGCCACGACGGGCTCCAGACTCAGTACTTCCTCGATGATACTCGCGATTTCCGGGTAACGAACCCGCTCGTCGAGAAATGCCGCCACCGCCACTTCATTTGCCGCATTGAGCATGGCCGGCGCGCTATTACCCGCTTCGGCCGCCTGACGGGCCAGACGCAAACAAGGGAAACGCTCCTCATCGGGCGCCTGGAAGTCGAGCCGTGCAATGGCAAACAGATCCAGCGGCGCCACACCCGAATCGATCCGCTCCGGCCAGGCCAGCGCATTGGCGATGGGCGTGCGCATGTCCGGATTACCCAGCTGCGCCAAGACAGAACCATCGACGTAGTCAACCAGCGAATGGATCACACTTTGCGGGTGAATCACCACCTCGACCTGGGATGGCCTGGCATCGAACAGCCAGCAGGCTTCGATCAGCTCAAGCCCTTTGTTCATCATGCTGGCCGAGTCCACGGAAATCTTTCGCCCCATGGACCAGTTCGGATGCGCACACGCCTGGTCAGGTGAAACATGCGCCAATTCAGCCAGTGGCGTCTGACGGAACGGACCGCCGGAAGCCGTCAGCAAAATCCGGCGTACGCCGACTGACTCGAGGCCACGGGCATAATCGTGCGGCATGCACTGGAAAATGGCGTTGTGCTCGCTATCGATCGGCAGCAATACCGAACCGCTCTTGCGCACCGCCTGCATGAACAGCGCGCCGGACATCACCAGCGCTTCTTTATTGGCCAGGAGGATCTTCTTGCCCGCCTCGACCGCCGCCAGTGTCGGGCGCAATCCCGCCGCACCGACGATGGCTGCCATGACCGTATCGACTTCCGGATCGGAAGCGACCTGACACAAACCGTCCTCCCCCACCAGAACACGGGTTGGAAGGCCCGCCGCGCGCAAATCATCCTGCAAGGTGCGGGCAGCCGCGACCTCAGGCACTACGGCAAATCGCGGGATATGGTGCACGCAGAGCGCCAGCAATTCACTCAAGCGAGTGAAGCCACTCAAGGCAAAGACCTGGTAACGATCAGGATGACGAGCAACGACGTCGAGCGTACTCAGGCCAATCGAACCGGTTGCCCCCAGAACGGTAATCTGTTGCGGGCGGCTCATGGTGCCGCCATCCACAACAGCACGGCGAACACCGGAATAGCCGCTGTCAGGCTGTCGATACGATCCAGCACACCACCGTGCCCCGGAAGCAGATTGCTGCTGTCCTTGATCCCGGACTGACGCTTGAACATGCTTTCAGTGAGATCGCCCACTACCGAAATGAACACGATCAGCGCAGCACAGATCAGCCCTTTGAACAGCTGCGCCACCGTCCAGTCGCGCACCAGAGCAACGAGCGTGGTAATGACCAGGCTCAGCGCCAGACCACCGTACACGCCTTCCCAGCTTTTGCCCGGACTGACCTGTGGCGCGAGTTTACGCTTGCCGAAAGCACGACCAGAGAAGTAGGCACCGATATCGGCACCCCAGACCAGCACCATCACCGCCATGATCAGCCAGTTACCCAGCGGGTACTGCTTGATCTGCACCAGCCCCTGCCAGGCCGGCAGGAGAATCAACAGGCCGAT
The DNA here is from genome assembly GCF_058783925.1 of Pseudomonas sp. FW305-70. Lineage (NCBI taxonomy): Bacteria > Pseudomonadati > Pseudomonadota > Gammaproteobacteria > Pseudomonadales > Pseudomonadaceae > Pseudomonas > Pseudomonas sp. FW305-70. The sequence goes on along the minus strand of NZ_JBYSYZ010000028.1, from coordinate 29,105 downwards.
CACCAGCTTGGTCGCCGCACTGGACCAATGCTCGCTCGAACGCGGATAGGTCAGTACCAGATATGTCGCCACCGCCCACCACAGCACCGAAGCGCCCAATACCCAAGGCGCCAGCCCAGGCAAGATGTACATGACGAACAGCATCAAGGCGACCACAGCGGCAAAGCCGACGCGGAACGCTTGCCCGGCGAAACCCGCCAGACGCGCCCATTCCCATGCACCAAGGGTAACTACCAGCCCGATGAACAGTGCAAAACCGGAACCTTCAAGCAGGAAAAACCCGCACAGGGCAATCGGCAGCAGGATCAGCGCGGTGATGATTCGTTGTTTAAGCATTAAACCCGGGCTCCAGCCTCGACCTGCTCGCTCGTTTTACCGAAGCGGCGCTGGCGGGAAGCGTAATCGGCCAGCGCATCGCGCATGGCACCGTGTTTGAAGTCCGGCCAGAACAGGTCGGAGAAATACAGCTCGGCATAGGCCAGTTGCCAGAGCAGGAAATTACTGATGCGATGCTCGCCACCAGTACGAATACACAAGTCAGGCAACGGCAGGTCGCCTGTGACCAGGCAGGTCTGCAGCAGATCAGGCGTGATGTCTTCCGGACGCAAGTGTCCGGCCTGAACCTCTCGTGCCAGTCGTTGCGCCGCTTGCGCGATATCCCACTGACCGCCGTAATTGGCGGCGATCTGCAGGACAAAACGATTGGCGCCAACCGTCATGGCCTCGGCTTCGCGCATGGCAGCCTGCAGCTCGGGGTGAAAACGCGAGCGGTCACCAATGATGCGCAGGCTGATGTTGTTGTCGTTGAGGCGCTTGGCCTCACGACGTAGCGCCCTGAAGAACAGATCCATCAAAGCGCTGACCTCATCGGCCGGACGCTGCCAGTTCTCACTGGAGAAGGCGAACAGGGTCAGCACTTCGACCTTGGCCTCGGCACAGACCTCAATGACCGCACGCACCGCATCCACGCCCGCTTTATGCCCGGCGACACCTGGCATAAAGCGTTTTTTTGCCCAGCGATTATTACCATCCATGATGATCGCGACATGGCGCGGCACCGCGGACGGTGCAGTCTGTTTAGTCTTATCCATGAAAACGCGACTCTTATACGGCCATCAGGTCTTTTTCTTTCTCCGCCAACTTAGCGTCGATTTCAGCTACGAACTTCTTGGTCAGATCGTCGATCTCGCCAGTGGCGCGACGTTCTTCGTCTTCGCTGATTTCCTTTTCCTTGACCAGATCCTTCAGCGAGCTGTTCGCATCGCGACGGATGTTGCGCACGGCAACACGGGCATCTTCAGCCACATCGCGAGCCTGCTTGGTGAAACCGCGACGGGTTTCTTCGGTCAGGGCCGGCATGCTGATCAGCAGCAGCTCACCAAGGTTGGTCGGGTTCAGGTTCAGACCTGCACTGCCGATCGCCTTGTCGACGGCACCCAGCATGTTGCGCTCGAAGGCAACGACCTGCAGGGTACGGGCGTCTTTGACGGTGATGTTTGCCACTTGCTTGATCGGGGTGTCGGAACCGTAGTACGGCACCATCACGCCTTCCAGGATGCTCGGGTGCGCTTGACCGGTACGAATGCGGCCGAAGTTGTGCGCGAGCGATTCCACGGACTTCTGCATGCGCTCTTTAGCGTCTTTCTTGATTTCGTTGATCATTGTTGGCCTTCCTCGATCAGTGTTCCTTCAGCGCCGCCATGCACGATGTTCAGCAGGGCGCCGGGCTTGTTCATGTTAAATACGCGTAGCGGCATCTTGTGGTCGCGGCACAGGCAAATGGCCGTCAGGTCCATAACACCCAGCTTGCGATCCAGCACTTCATCGTAAGTCAGATGATCGAACTTCTCGGCATGCGGGTCTTTGAACGGGTCAGCGGTGTAGACGCCATCGACCTTGGTCGCCTTGAGCACGACATCGGCATCGATTTCGATTGCACGCAGGCAGGCAGCCGAATCCGTCGTAAAGAACGGGTTGCCGGTACCGGCCGCGAAAATCACCACGTCCTTGGAGTTCAAGTGGCGCATGGCCTTGCGGCGATCATAGTGATCGGTCACGCCAACCATGGAAATAGCGGACATCACGATGGCCGAGATGTTGGCGCGCTCAAGGGCGTCGCGCATGGCCAGGGCGTTCATCACAGTGGCCAGCATGCCCATGTGGTCGCCGGTCACCCGATCCATGCCAGCCTTGCTCAGCGCTTCACCGCGGAACAGGTTGCCACCACCGATAACCAGACCGACCTGAACACCGATGCCGACCAGCTGGCCAACTTCCAATGCCATGCGATCCAGAACTTTCGGATCGATCCCGAACTCTTCCGAGCCCATCAGGGCCTCGCCGCTGAGCTTGAGTAGAATGCGTTTATAGCGAGCCTGATAACCACTGCCCTGCTGAGCCATTGCGAATCTCTCCTGCGGCGTATTTTAAAAATTCTTTGCGAGCTGTTTACAGCTGGCGTTCACTCTAGCTTGGCGCTGCTTCAGCGCCATCGGAACATGGCTTTGTAAGCCAGTTCCAAAAGGAAACCAATAAAAATTGGTGCCCCATCTGAAAAGAGGCTGCGCGCGTGAGCGGGCAGCCTCTTCTGGGCGACAGTTAAAAAACCGTCTTATTGCTTGGCAGCAGCCAGCTGGGCAGCAACTTCTTCTGCGAAGTTGTCCACTGGCTTCTCGATGCCTTCGCCTACCTTGAAGTAAGTGAAGGAAACGATTTCAGCACCGGCTTTCTTGGCCAGAGCACCTACGGTGACTTCCGGGTTCATGACGAAAGCTTGCTCGACCAGGCTGGCTTCGGCCAGGAACTTGGTGATACGGCCAGCGATCATCTTCTCGACGATTTCAGCTGGCTTGCCTTTCATCTTGTCTTCGTTCAGGGTCAGGAAAACGCCCTTCTCGCGCTCGATGGCTTCTGGCGAAACCTGCGATGGCAGCAGGAACTCAGGGTTGCTTGCAGCCACGTGCATGGCGATCTCTTTGGCCAGCTGAACATCGCCGCCCTTGAGAACAACAGCAACACCGATCTTGTTGCCGTGCAGGTAGGTGCCGACAACGTCGCCCTCTACACGCACCAGGCGACGGATGTTGACGTTTTCGCCAACTTTGGCAACCAGTGCTTCACGAGCCGATTCCTGAGCGGCGATCAGCGGAGCTGCGTCGGTCAGTTTTTCGTCGAAGGCTTTCTCTACGCTGGCAGCAACGAAGTTCTTGAAGTCGTCTTGCAGGGCCAGGAAGTCGGTCTGCGAGTTGACTTCCAGCAGCACGGCTGCCTTGTCGTCAGCCTTGATGGCGATAGCGCCTTCAGCGGCAACGTTGCCGGCTTTCTTGGCAGCCTTGATGGCGCCCGAAGCACGCATGTCATCAATGGCTTTCTCGATGTCGCCGCCAGCCTTGGTCAAGGCCTTTTTGCAGTCCATCATGCCTTCGCCAGTACGCTCGCGCAGTTCTTTGACCAACGCTGCAGTAATCTCTGCCATTTCAAAATCCTCTTGGATAGGTTTTCAACCATTCCACCCGATCGAACGGGCGATCAATTCTTCCCGAACCACCCTTGTTAGCTGCCGCACATTACAGATAGAGCAGTGGGCGCCGACAAATGGTTTTCGAGGTGGCAAAAAGGGGGCCAAGCCCCCTTTTTGCTTACTGAGTCAACGCCAAGGCGTCAATTACTCAGCTGCTGCTACCGGAGCTTCTTCAACGAAAACTTCGGTGCCGCCGGCAACGTTGTTGCGGCCACGGATTACAGCGTCAGCCATCGAACCCATGTACAGCTGGATAGCGCGGATTGCGTCATCGTTGCCTGGGATGATGTAGTCAACGCCTTCCGGGCTGCTGTTGGTATCGACTACGCCGATAACCGGGATACCCAGCTTGTTGGCTTCGGTGATCGCGATGCGCTCGTGATCAACGTCGATAACGAACAGAGCGTCTGGCAGACCGCCCATGTCCTTGATACCACCCAGGGAACGATCCAGCTTTTCCAGGTCACGAGTGCGCATCAGCGCTTCTTTCTTGGTCAGCTTGGCGAAAGTACCGTCTTCGGCTTGAACTTCAAGGTCACGCAGACGCTTGATGGAAGCACGGATGGTTTTGAAGTTGGTCAGCATGCCGCCCAACCAGCGGTGATCGACGTACGGCGAACCGCAACGTGCTGCTTCTTCAGCAACGATCTTGCCAGCGGAACGCTTGGTGCCAACGAACAGAATCTTGTTTTTGCCCTGGGCCAGACGCTCTACGAAAGTCAGAGCTTCGTTGAACATTGGCAGGGTTTTTTCAAGGTTGATGATGTGGATCTTGTTACGCGCGCCGAAAATGTACTTGCCCATTTTCGGGTTCCAGTAACGGGTCTGGTGACCGAAGTGCACACCGGCCTTCAGCATATCGCGCATGTTGACTTGGGACATGATAGTTCCTTAATAAGTCGGGTTTGGCCTCCACGTATCCCAATGACCAACCAGCAGCATCAGCTGAAGGCACCCAGGTCATCGTGTCGACACGTGTGTGGATTTAGGCTTTTCGGGACATACCCGGAAAGCGGCGCATTTTATATCACAAGGCAGGGCAAAACGGAACCCGGATTCTGAAATCCTGGCGAGCGCTTTGCGCCATCCCTTGGAATCCTCCAAGAATGCACCATTCTATAGAGAGAAGCGATGCACACAGGCGCAGATTTGCGCTGATCGTCTGGTAGAATCGTATTTTTCAGGGCTGCGAAGACCCATCGCGCAATGCCCTTTCCGTTCAGAAAGCGCCACCGGCGCAGAGAGAGCCTGTATGACCGTCACCCTCAAAACGCCCGAGGATATCGCCAAAATGCGTATCGCCGGCAAACTGGCCGCCGATGTGCTGGAAATGATTGCCGAATACGTCAAGCCGGGCGTTACCACCGACCAACTGAACCAGATCTGCCACGACTACATCGTCAACGAGCAGAAGGCCATTCCTGCCCCGCTCAACTACAAGGGCTATCCAAAGTCGATCTGTACGTCGATCAACCATGTGGTCTGCCACGGCATCCCGAACGACAAGCCGCTCAAAGACGGCGACACCCTGAACATCGACGTCACCGTCATCAAGGACGGCTACCACGGCGACACCAGCCGCATGTTCCACGTCGGCACCGTGCCGGTCTGGGCCGAGCGCCTGTCCCAGGTGACCCAGGAATGCATGTACAAGGCGATTGAAATCGTCAAACCCGGCTGCCGCCTGGGCGATATCGGTGAAATCATCCAGAAGCACGCTGAAAAGAACGGATTCTCGGTGGTTCGCGAATTCTGCGGCCACGGTATCGGCAAGGTGTTCCACGAGGAGCCGCAGATCCTGCACTACGGCCGCGCTGGCACCGGCATGGAACTCAAGGCCGGCATGACCTTCACCATCGAGCCGATGATCAACCAGGGCCGTGCCGACACCAAGGTTCTGGGCGACGGCTGGACCGCGATCACCAAGGACCGCAAGCTCTCGGCACAGTGGGAACACACCCTGCTGGTGACCGAAACCGGTTACGAGATCTTCACTCTGCGCAGCGATGACACCATCCCTCGCGTTTCGGCCTGATCTCGCCAGCGTATCTCGCCTATAGAAAGGAAAGCCAATCGATGCCGCAGGTGGACCCCGAACTCTTCGACCGTGGCCAGTTCCAGGCTGAACTGGCCCTGAAGGCAAGCCCGATCGCGGCCTTCAAGAAGGCGATCCGCCAGGCCCGCGAGGTGCTCGACGCACGCTTTCGCAATGGCCGGGACATTCGCCGGCTGATCGAGGATCGCGCCTGGTTCGTCGACAACATCCTGCAAAAGGCCTGGGAACAGTTCAGCTGGAGCGAGGACGCCGACATCGCGCTGGTCGCGGTCGGTGGCTACGGCCGCGGTGAATTGCACCCTTATTCCGACATCGATTTGCTGATCCTGCTGGACAGCGCGGACCACGAAGTTTTCCGCGATTCCATCGAGCGCTTTCTGACACTGTTGTGGGACATCGGCCTGGAGGTCGGTCAGAGCGTTCGCTCGGTCGACGAATGCGCCGTCGAGGCCCGCGCCGACCTGACGGTCGTCACCAACCTGATGGAAAGCCGCACGATCGCCGGCCCCGAGCGTTTGCGCCAGCGCATGCTGGACGTCACCAGCACCGGGCACATGTGGCCGAGCAAGGACTTCTTCCTGGCCAAGCGTGCCGAACAAAAGGCCCGGCACCACAAGTACAACGACACCGAATACAACCTGGAACCCAACGTCAAGGGCTCGCCCGGCGGCCTGCGGGATATCCAGACGATTCTGTGGGTGGCTCGTCGCGAGTACGGCACCCTGAACCTGCGGGCACTGGCCGGCGAAGGCTTCCTGGTCGAGAGTGAAAACGCCCTGCTGGCCTCTTCCCAGGAATTCCTGTGGAAAGTTCGCTATGCCCTGCACATGCTCGCCGGTCGCGCCGAAGACCGCCTGCTGTTCGATCACCAGCGCACCATTGCCGGGCTGCTGGGCTTCAAAGGCGACGACGCCAAGCAAGCCATCGAAAATTTCATGCAGCAGTATTACCGGGTGGTGATGAGCATCGCACAGCTCAGCGACCTGATCATCCAGCACTTCGAGGAAGTCATCCTCGCACCGGAAGACGAGGCACCACCGCAGCCGATCAATTCGCGCTTCCAGTTGCATGATGGCTATATCGAAGCACGCAACCACAACGTTTTCCGCCGCACGCCGTTCGCCATGCTGGAAATTTTCGTATTGATGGCCCAGCAGCCGGAAATCAAGGGCGTGCGCGCCGACACCATTCGTATGCTGCGGGAAAACCGTCACCTGATCGACGACGACTTCCGCAACGATATTCGCAATACCAGCCTGTTTATCGAGCTGTTCAAGTGCAAGATCGGCATCCATCGCAACCTGCGACGAATGAACCGCTATGGCATCCTGGGGCGTTATCTGCCCGAATTCGGTTTTATCGTCGGGCAGATGCAGCATGACCTGTTCCACATCTATACGGTCGATGCCCATACCCTGAACCTGATCAAGCACCTGCGTAAGTTGCAGTACACCCAGGTATCGGAAAAATTCCCGCTGGCCAGCAAACTCATGGGCAAGCTGCCCAAACCCGAGCTGATCTACATGGCCGGCCTGTACCACGACATCGGCAAAGGCCGGCACGGCGACCACTCGGACATCGGTGCCGTGGATGCCGAGGCCTTTTGCCAGCGCCATCAGCTGCCAGTGTGGGACAGCCGCCTGATCGTGTGGCTGGTGCAAAACCACCTGGTGATGTCGACCACCGCCCAGCGCAAGGACCTGTCCGACCCGCAGGTGATCCACGACTTCGCACAGATCGTCGGCGACGAAACCCGCCTTGACTACCTGTATGTGCTGACCGTCGCCGACATCAACGCCACCAACCCGACGCTGTGGAATTCCTGGCGCGCCAGCCTGCTGCGCCAGCTCTACACCGAAACCAAGCGTGCCCTGCGTCGCGGCCTGGAGAATCCGGTGGATCGCGAAGAGCAGATCCGCCAGACCCAGAGCGCCGCCCTGGACATACTGGTGCGCGGCGGCACCGACCCGGACGATGTCGAGCAGCTGTGGGCGCAGTTGGGTGATGACTATTTCCTGCGCCATACCGCCGGCGATGTGGCCTGGCACAGCGACGCGATCCTCCAGCAACCGGCCGATGGCGGGCCGCTGGTGCTGATCAAGGAGACTACCCAGCGCGAGTTCGAAGGCGGAACCCAGATCTTCATCTACGCCCCCGACCAGCACGACTTCTTCGCCGTGACCGTGGCCGCGATGGACCAGCTCAACCTGAACATCCATGACGCCCGGGTCATCACCTCCAGCAGCCAGTTCACCCTCGACACCTACATCGTGCTCGACACCGACGGCGACTCGATTGGCGACAACCCGGCACGGGTCAAACAGATCCGCGACGGCCTGACCGAGGCCCTGCGCAACCCGGACAACTACCCGACCATCATCCAGCGCCGGGTACCGCGCCAGCTCAAGCATTTCGCCTTTGCACCACAGGTAACGATCCACAACGACGCCCAGCGGCCGGTGACGGTGCTGGAACTCACGGCACCCGACCGCCCGGGCCTGCTGGCGCGCATCGGCACGATTTTCCTGGAGTTCGATCTGTCGCTGCAAAACGCCAAGATCGCCACCCTCGGCGAGCGCGTGGAAGACGTGTTCTTCATCACCGACGCCCACAATCAGCCGCTGTCCGACCCGCTGCTGTGCAGCCGCCTGCAGGATGCGATCGTCGAACAACTGAGCGTCAACCAGGAACCCGATATCAAACTGTCGCGCATCAGCATCTGACTTAACAACGGCCCGCCTTTTGTAGGAGCGAGCTTGCTCGCGATGAACTCAAATACGCTGCGTTATTCTGGCAAGAACGCGTTATCGTTGACGACCATCGCGAGCAAGCTCGCTCCTACAGGGACCAGCGCCGCTCCAACACCGAACGAGATTTATCGATGAACAACGCTCTGTCCCAGCTCCAGCCCTACCCGTTCGAAAAACTCCGTGCCTTGCTCGGCAGCGTCACGCCCAACCCGGACAAACGCCCTATTGCACTGTCCATTGGCGAGCCTAAACACCGCTCGCCAAGCTTCGTCGCCGAAGCGCTGGCCAGCAATCTCGATCAGATGGCCGTATACCCGACCACCCTCGGCATCCCGGCCCTGCGCGAAGCCATCGCCGCCTGGTGCGAACGTCGCTTCGATGTCCCCAAAGGCTGGATCGATCCGGCGCGCAACGTGCTGCCGGTCAACGGCACCCGCGAGGCGCTGTTCGCCTTCACCCAGACCGTGGTCAACCGTGGCGATGACGCGCTGGTGGTCAGCCCGAACCCGTTCTACCAGATCTACGAAGGCGCGGCGTTCCTCGCCGGGGCCAAGCCGCATTACCTGCCATGCCTGGACGAAAACGGCTTCAATCCGGATTTCGACGCCGTTTCGCCGGACATCTGGAAACGCTGCCAGATCCTGTTCCTGTGCTCGCCAGGCAACCCGACCGGCGCATTGATTCCGGTCGAGACCCTGAAAAAGCTGATCGCCCTGGCCGATGAGCATGACTTCGTGATTGCCGCGGACGAGTGCTACAGCGAACTCTACTTCGACGAACAAACGCCGCCGCCAGGCCTGCTCAGCGCCTGCGCAGAACTGGGCCGCAAGGACTTCAAGCGCTGCGTGGTGTTCCACAGCCTGTCCAAGCGTTCGAACCTGCCAGGCCTGCGTTCGGGTTTTGTCGCCGGCGACGCCGACATTCTCAAAGGCTTCCTGCTTTACCGCACCTACCACGGCTGCGCGATGCCGGTTCAAACCCAACTGGCCAGCGTTGCTGCATGGAATGACGAAGTGCATGTGCGCGCCAACCGTGCGTTGTATCGCGAGAAGTTCGATGCGGTACTGGAAATCCTCAGCCCGGTGCTGGACGTACAGCGCCCGGATGGCAGTTTCTACCTGTGGCCGAATGTGGCCGGTGACGATGCAGCGTTCTGCCGCGACCTGTTCGAGCAGGAGCATGTGACCGTGGTGCCGGGCTCTTACCTGTCGCGGGATGTCGATGGCGTCAATCCGGGCTCCGGGCGCGTGCGCATGGCGCTGGTTGCGCCGTTGGCGGAGTGTGTCGAGGCTGCCGAACGGATCCGTGCATTTATTACGAGAAACCAGTAAGCGCTCCAAGCCTGCACCGTGCAACGCGGTGCAGGCCATGCTTAGTTATCGCAACATCCCCTAATAGGCAGCAACTTTACCCACAACAGAACGACAACTAATCTCCAAGCCGAATCAACCGATTCAACTAAAAAACATGACAAGGAGATAGTCAATGTCTCATTCACACCCCTGCAAAGTTATCGAACCGGCAGACTTACAAGCCTCTTATGACGCCGCCATTAATGAAAATCCTGACAATACCAACATTGCGACCACTGGAAGTCGAAAAAAAAGAGGAGTAGCAACTCACTCAAAATTTTGGGCTAACCAGAGGACACTCAAAGTAGCATTTCTCAACCCGCCGTCCGACACACATCGTGAGGCTGCCATAAAAGCCATCATGCTATGGCAACCTTCTATCAACTTGAATCTGGAGTTTGTCAGCGGCTCCAAGGGTGACATTCGGATCACCATGGAAGCTCCCTTAAACTACTCAGCCATCGGCACCGACGCCATGCTGCGCGGCCCTGGCGAAAACACCATGAACATTGGCACCGCTCCCGACCATCCTTGGTTTGAAGCTGCGGTATTACACGAATTCGGCCATGCACTCGGCATGGAGCATGAACATCAACATCCAAAAGCTAATATCCCGTGGAACAAACCTGCGGTATATGAGCACTACTGGACCGCTTTTCAATGGAGCAAGGAGGAAGTTGATCACAATCTGTTCAGATTGCTGGAAACAGCAACCTCTCGAACCACTGCTTATGATCCAACCTCAATAATGCACTACCCCATACCCAACGAACTGACAATCGGGGATTGGGCGGTATATAAAAATACAACAATAAGCCAAAACGATCGCCGACTAATGCGCAAAGCATATCCAAAGCCAGATCAAGACATCAATTATCATTCAGCGTAAACCAAACAACGAACCTCTTTATTATTTCACCGCTCCCAACTTGGCCTCACTCAGATCCAGTTCCCCCAACACCTCACGCAACACGTCATCGCCAATCTGGTGCTGACGACTGAGGCTGTACAACTCCAGGCGCTGTGCCCGCAGCGCCTTCAAACGTAGACGCCGCTCCAGCAAGTCCATCTGAAAGGCCAGGGCCTGGGCTTCGGCTGAATCGTTGAACACCTCCAACTGGTGCCGGTACTCGGACATGATCCGCGCCTTGAGTTCGGCCGCCAGCGCGGACTGGGCAGCGTCCTGCGGGTTGATTTCTTCTGTCTCAAGCGCATGAATGGCCGCTTCGGCGGTCTTGCGCCAGGCGTCGCGCACTTCGTTGCGGCGCTTGTCGTCCGGGCTGGCTTCGATGCCGCGCAACAACAGTGGCAGCGCGATGCAGGCCGCAATCAACGACAGCAGAATCACCCCGGCGGCAATGAATATCAGCAGATCGCGCTCGGGAAACGCACTGTCCCCCATGAGCATCGGCACCGACATTACCCCCGCCAGCGTCACGGCCCCACGCACGCCACCGACAGTCAGCAACCAGCAGGAACGCGCGCTTGGCACCCGGGTTATCTCAGCCTTGCCACGCCAGCGCCGCACCAAAATGGACAGCCGCCAGATGCTTTGCACCCAGACGAACCGCAAAACCAGCAGCACCAGGAAAATCGCCACCACATCCAGCCCGCGATACAACAACGTCGGCCATAGAGAGGTTTCGTGACTGGCCACCGCCTTGATGATGTCCGGCAACTGCAGGCCCAACAGCAGGAAAATCAAGCCGTTGAAGGCGAATTCCAACAACGACCAGACACTGCGATTGAGCAGGCGCGTGTTGGTCTGGCGCGGCAGCAGATCGAGCCAGCTCTGCATCATCCCCGCCGCCACCGCCGAGAGGATGCCCGACACTTCCATGCGCTCGGCCAGCACGTAGGCCGCAAACGGCAGCAACAACATGAACACCACGTGCGTCGCCGGATCATCCCAACCGCGAGCGATCATCCACGCCCGCAGACGGCCAACCAGCCAGCTCAAGGCCACTCCCACGGCCAGACCGCCCACCGCGACCAGCACGAACGTCAGGCTGGCATTGGTCAGTGAGAACACGCCGGTCACCGCCGCCACCAAGGCAAACTTGAACGTCACCAGGCCCGAGGCGTCGTTCATCAGCGCCTCACCCTGCAAGATGTGCATCAATGGCGTGGGCAGCCGATTGCGGGAGATGGCCGACACCGCCACCGCATCCGTCGGCGACAGTACCGCCGCCAAGGCAAACGCCACCGGCAACGGCACACTAGGTAGCAGCCAATGAATGAAATAGCCGGCGCCCACCACGGTAAACAACACCAGGCCCACCGCCAGGGTCAGGATCGGTCCGCGCAGGTGCCAGAATTCGCGCTTGGGCATGCGCCAACCGTCGGAGAACAGTAGCGGCGGCAGGAACAGAAACAGGAACAACTCGGGATCCAGGGCCACATGCAATCCCAGAGTCGGCCACGCAAGCAATGCCCCTGCGGCGATTTGCACCAGCGGCAACGGCAGCGGGATCACCCGTCCGATCAGGCGCGAAACGCCCACCAGCATCAACAGGATCAGGACGGTGTAGGCGGTTTGCATAAAGCGTGGTTCCCGGACAATCGACAACATTGAAGTGCCATATTAGCTGCTTAGACTGGATGGGGGCCCTTGCACCAATGTCGCACGCCGGAATACCGCCCTCCTGTAGGAGCGAGCTCGCTCGCGATGGTCGTTAACGATGACGCGGCATGCCTGATACCCCGCGGCGCTCTCAGGTTCATCGCGAGCAAGCTCGCTCCTACAAGGGATTTATGGCATGACAAAAATACAAACCCGACCACAGCCGCCGCGAAACCGTCCGGCCATGGCATAATCCTCCACCTTTTATTTCCAGCACCTGCAAAGGGGGCAATTCCTTGACCGTTTCAAGCAAAACGTTGCACCTTTTCGGCATCAAAGCCTGCGACACCATGAAAAAGGCGCGCACCTGGCTCGATGAACACGCTGTCAGCTATGACTTTCATGATTACAAAGCGGTCGGTATCGACCGTGAACACCTGACCCAATGGTGCAGCGAGCACGGCTGGGAAGTGGTGTTGAACCGTGCAGGCACGACCTTTCGCAAGCTCGACGACGAACGCAAAGCCGATCTCGACCAGACGAAAGCCATCGAATTGATGCTCGCACAACCCTCGATGATCAAGCGCCCGGTGCTCGATCTCGGTGACCGAACCCTGATTGGCTTCAAGCCAGATATCTACGCGGCCGCGCTCAAGTAAGCAGCCCGTTCAATTTTGTTAGAGGTATTCACATGTCCACTACCCTGTTCAGCCTGGCCTTCGGCGTCGGCACTCAAAACCGTCAAGGCGCATGGCTGGAAGTGTTCTACGCCGCCCCGGTTCTCAAGCCATCGGCTGAAGTCGTCGCCGCTATCGCACCGATCCTGGGCTACACCGAAGGCAATCAGGCCATCGCATTCAGCACCGCCCAGGCCTCGCAACTGGCCGAAGCCCTCAAAGGCGTCGACGCTGCCCAGGCCGCCCTGCTGACCCGCCTGGCCGAGAGCCACAAGCCGCTGGTCGCCACCCTGCTGGCTGAAGACACCCAGCTGTCGTCCACCCCGGAGGCCTACCTCAAGCTGCACCTGCTGAGCCATCGCCTGGTCAAGCCTCACGGCCTGAACCTGGCCGGAATCTTCCCGCTGCTGCCGAACGTGGCCTGGACCAGCCAGGGCGCTGTCGACCTGAGCGAACTGGCCGAACTGCAACTCGAAGCCCGCCTGCGCGGCGAGTTGCTGGAAGTGTTCTCGGTGGACAAGTTCCCGAAAATGACCGACTACGTGGTTCCGGCTGGCGTGCGTATCGCTGACGCTGCGCGTCTGCGCCTGGGCGCTTACGTGGGCGAAGGCACCACCGTGATGCACGAAGGTTTCATCAACTTCAACGCCGGCACCGAAGGCCCGGGCATGATCGAAGGCCGCGTATCCGCTGGCGTATTCGTCGGCAAGGGTTCGGACCTGGGCGGCGGCTGCTCGACCATGGGCACCCTGTCGGGCGGCGGCAACATCGTGATCAAGGTCGGCGAAGGCTGCCTGATCGGCGCCAACGCCGGTATCGGCATTCCGTTGGGCGACCGCAACACCGTCGAGTCGGGCCTGTACGTGACCGCCGGTACCAAGGTCGCGCTGCTGGACGAGAACAATCAACTGGTCAAAGTGGTCAAGGCCCGTGAACTGGCCGGCCAGCCGGACCTGCTGTTCCGTCGCAATTCGGAAACCGGCGCCGTGGAATGCAAAACCCACAAATCGGCCATCGAACTGAACGAAGCGTTGCACGCTCACAACTAAGCGTCACACGATGACCTGTGTAGGAGCGAGCTTGCTCGCGATGGACGTCAACGATAACGCGCGTCACCAGACAGTACGCGTTTTCCATGCGTCCATCGCGAGCAAGCTCGCTCCTACATGGATACGGCGTACCCTCACCAGGGCCCGATAACATGCTGATTCTCTCTCCCTGGCGCGCCGATTTTCCGGCCATCGCTGCCCTGCAGCGACAAGGCCAGACCTATCTGGACAACGCCGCCACCACGCAAAAACCCCAAGCCCTGCTGGACGCCCTGGCGCACTACTACGCCAATGGCGCGGCCAACGTGCATCGGGCGCAACACTTGCCCGGCGCCCACGCCACCCAGGCGTTCGAGGACAGTCGTCGCAAAGCCGCGCAATGGCTCAATGCTGGAGATTGCGGGCAAATCATCTTTACCCACGGCGCGACGTCCGCGCTGAATCTCCTGGCCTATGGCCTGGAACACCTTTTCAATCCGGGCGACGAAATTGTCATCAGCGCCCTGGAACATCACGCCAACCTTTTGCCGTGGCAGCAACTGGCGAACCGTCGCGAGCTGAAGCTGGTGATCCTGCCACTGGACGCCGACGGCGTGATCGACCTTGAAGCCGCCGCCGGTTTGATCGGCCCACGCACGCGTCTGTTGGCCGTCAGTCAACTGTCCAACGTGATTGGCGCGTGGCAGCCGCTGCTTCAATTGCTGGCACTGGCCAAGGCGCACAATGCCCTGACCGTGATCGATGGCGCCCAGGGCGTGGTCCATGGCCGCCACGACGTGCAAGCATTGGGCTGCGATTTTTATGTATTCTCCAGCCACAAGCTCTACGGTCCCGATGGCCTGGGCGTGCTGTTCGGGCGCAATACAGCGCTGCAACAGCTGCGTCCCTGGCAGTTCGGCGGTGAAATGGTGCTCGATGCCAATTATCACGACGCCCGCTTTCGCCCGGCCCCTCTGGGCCTCGAGGCCGGGACGCCGCCGATTGCCAGTGTGATCGGCCTGGGAGCGACCCTGGATTACCTCGCCGGGCTTGATCAGGACGCCGTGTCCGCCCATGAAGCGGCGCTGCATGCCTGTTTGCTCAAGGGTCTTGAGGCACGTCACGGCATCCGCCTGCTGGGCAGGCCGCAAGTGGCACTGGCCAGTTTTACCGTCGAGGGTGTACATAACTCTGACCTGGCGCACTTGCTGACTGAGCAAGGGATTGCAGTGCGCGCTGGCCATCACTGCGCCATGCCGCTGCTCAAACGCTTTGAACTGGCGGGGGCGATTCGGGTGTCGTTAGCGCTGTACAACGACTCCGAAGACCTGGAACGGTTTTTTGAAGCCCTGGATCAGGCCCTGGAGCTGCTGCGATGAACCTGCCTGCCGATGCCGTGACCGCACTCGATACCTTTGGCAACGCCGCCAGCTGGGAACAACGCGCACGCCTGCTGATGCAATGGGGCGAGCGCCTGCCTGCCTTGAGTGATACGCAGATGTGCGACGCCAACCGGGTGTACGGTTGTGAAAGCCAGGTGTGGCTGGTGGGCGAATTGCGCGACGGCCATTGGCAGTTCAGCGCCAACAGCGATGCGCGGTTGATTCGTGGGTTGGTGGCGTTGCTGCTGGCGCGGGTCAACGGCTTGTCGGCGGCTCAATTGCAGCAGGTGGATTTGCCGGACTGGTTCAATCAGTTGGGATTGGGGCGGCAGTTGTCCCAGTCTCGTAGCAATGGCCTCAATGCCGTACTTCAGCGAATGAATGAGTTGGCCGGTTAATCGCCTTCGCGAGCAAGCCCGCTCCCACATTGGATTTCGGTCGTACACAAAAACTGTACTCTCTGAACATCGAATGTGGGAGCGGGCTTGCTCGCGAAGAGGCCATCAGTAGCAACACTTAAATCTGAGGCTTGACCCGCTCCGCCGGCCGCCGCACTCCGGCCACGATCTTGTCCACAGCCTTGGTCGCCGCGACCATGCCGAAGGTCGCCGTCACCATCATCACCGCGCCAAACCCGCCGGCGCAGTCGAGCTTCACGCCATCACCGACAAAACTCTTCTGCAGGCAAATGCTGCCGTCCGGTTTCGGATAACGCAGCTGCTCGGTGGAAAACACGCACGGCACGCTGTAATGGCGGGTCACGGTGCGTGAGAAGCCGTAGTCGCGGCGCAGCGTTGAGCGCACTTTCGACGCCAGTGGGTCGTTGAACGTGCGATTCAGGTCGCAGACCTGAATCAAGGTCGGGTCGATCTGCCCTCCCGCGCCGCCGGTGGTGATGATCTGGATCTTGCGACGCTTGCACCAGGCGATCAGCGCAGCCTTGGCGTTGACGCTGTCGATGCAGTCGATCACGCAGTCGATGTTCGGCGTGATGTACTCGGCCATGGTGTCGCGGGTGACGAAGTCCGGCACCGCGTGCACCGTGCAGTCCGGGTTGATCCCGCGCAGACGCTCGGCCATCACCTCGACCTTGGGTTTGCCGACGGTACTGTCCAGCGCGTGCAACTGACGGTTGGCGTTGCTGACGCAGACGTCGTCCAGATCGAACAGCGAAATCTCGCCCACGCCACAACGGGCCATGGCTTCCGCCGCCCAGGAACCGACCCCACCGACGCCGACAATCGCCACATGGGCTGCGCGCAGGCGTTCAAGGCCTTCGATGCCATACAAACGGGCAATGCCGGCAAAACGCGGATCTTCAGTACTCATGACCATTACCCCAAAAACCGGCGGGCATTATAGGGCTTCGCAGCTACAAGTTTTAAGTTTCAAGCGACAAGTGTAAGAACTTATGTGAAAGCCAATTGCCCAACGTCAGGCATTTCCCTGTCTGCTGTACGGTCAGGGAAGGCCCGGTGTAGGATGCGCGCCCCTTGGCGGCAGCCAACCGTTCCTTCGTTCCACAGCCTTTGGAACCTGAAATAACCATGTCATCGCGTAAATTTGGACTCAACCTGGTCGTGGTGCTCGCCATCGCGGCCTTGTTTACCGGCTTCTGGGCGCTGATCAACCGCCCGGTCACCGCCCCCAACTGGCCTGAACAGATCTCCGGCTTCTCGTACTCGCCATTCCAGCAGGGCCAGTTCCCGCAAAAAGACCAGTACCCGACCGACGATCAAATGCGTCGCGACCTGGAGATCATGAGCAAGCTGACGGATAACATCCGCATCTACTCGGTCGATGGCACCCTGCAAAACAT
Organism: Pseudomonas sp. FW305-70; assembly: GCF_058783925.1. NCBI lineage: Bacteria > Pseudomonadati > Pseudomonadota > Gammaproteobacteria > Pseudomonadales > Pseudomonadaceae > Pseudomonas > Pseudomonas sp. FW305-70. Next base: position 11,958 of record NZ_JBYSYZ010000028.1, on the reverse strand, counting down.
CCCGAAACTGGCGGAAGAGTTTGGTTTGCGGGTGACACTGGGGATCTGGATCAGTCCGGACCAGGAACGCAACGAACGGGAAATTACCCGCGCCATCGAAATCGCCAACTCTTCGCGCAGCGTGGTTCGTGTGGTGGTCGGCAACGAAGCGATCTTCCGCAAGGAAATCACCGCCGCCGAACTGAGCGTGATGCTCGATCGTGTCCGCGCCGCCGTGAAGGTGCCGGTGACCACGTCCGAGCAATGGCACGTCTGGGAAGAACACCCGGAACTGGCCAAGCACGTCGACCTGATCGCCGCGCACGTCCTGCCTTACTGGGAATTCATCCCGATGGACAAGGCCGGGCAGTTCGTCCTCGACCGCGCCCGCGACCTGAAAAAGATGTTCCCGAAAAAGCCGCTGCTGCTGTCCGAAGTGGGCTGGCCGAGCAATGGCCGCATGCGCGGCGGCGCCGATGCTTCGCCAGCAGACCAGGCGATCTACCTGCGAACCCTGGTCAACAAGCTCAATCGCCAGGGTTTCAACTACTTCGTGATCGAAGCGTTTGACCAGCCGTGGAAAGTCAGCGACGAAGGTTCCGTTGGCGCCTACTGGGGCGTATTCAACGCCGCGCGCCAGCAGAAGTTCAACTTCGAAGGCCCGGTGGTGGCGATTCCGCAGTGGCGCGTGTTGGCCATCGGTTCGGTGGTATTGGCGCTGTTGTCGCTGACCCTGCTGATGATCGACGGCTCGGCCCTGCGCCAGCGTGGTCGCACCTTCCTGACCTTCATTGCGTTCCTCTGTGGTTCGGTGCTGGTGTGGATCGGCTACGACTACAGCCAGCAGTACAGCACCTGGTTCAGCCTGACAGTGGGTTTCCTGCTTGCCCTCGGTGCGCTTGGGGTGTTCATCGTGCTGCTGACCGAAGCCCATGAACTGGCCGAAGCGGTGTGGGTGCACAAGCGCCGCCGCGAGTTCCTGCCGGTGGAAGGCGATTCCGGCTACCGCCCGAAAGTGTCGATTCACGTGCCCTGCTACAACGAACCGCCGGAGATGGTCAAACAGACCCTCAACGCCCTGGCCAACCTCGACTATCCGGATTTCGAAGTCCTGATCATCGACAACAACACCAAGGACCCGGCGGTCTGGGAACCGGTGCGCGACTACTGCGCCACCCTCGGCCCGCGCTTCAAGTTCTTCCACGTGGCACCGCTGGCCGGCTTCAAGGGTGGCGCGCTGAACTACCTGATTCCGCACACCGCCAAAGACGCCGAAGTGATTGCCGTGATCGACTCGGACTACTGCGTCGACCGCAACTGGCTCAAACACATGGTGCCGCATTTCGCCGACCCGAAAATCGCTGTGGTGCAGTCGCCACAGGATTACCGCGACCAGAACGAAAGCACCTTCAAGAAGCTCTGCTACGCGGAATACAAAGGCTTCTTCCATATCGGCATGGTCACCCGCAACGACCGCGACGCGATCATCCAGCACGGCACCATGACCATGACCCGCCGTTCGGTGCTTGAAGAGCTGGGCTGGGCCGACTGGTGCATCTGTGAAGACGCCGAGCTGGGCCTGCGCGTATTCGAGAAAGGCCTGTCGGCGGCGTACTACCACACCAGCTACGGCAAAGGCCTGATGCCCGATACCTTCATCGACTTCAAGAAACAGCGTTTCCGCTGGGCCTACGGAGCGATTCAGATCATCAAGCGCCACACCGCCAGCCTGCTGCGCGGCAAGGACACCGAGCTGACCCGCGGTCAGCGCTACCACTTCCTCGCGGGCTGGTTGCCGTGGGTGGCGGACGGCATGAACATCTTCTTTACCGTCGGCGCGCTGTTGTGGTCGGCGGCAATGATCATCGTGCCGCAACGGGTCGATCCGCCGCTGCTGATCTTCGCAATCCCGCCGTTGGCGCTGTTCGTGTTCAAGGTCGCCAAGATCATCTTCCTCTACCGTCGTGCGGTCGGGGTGAACTTGAAGGATGCCTTCTGCGCGGCGCTGGCCGGTCTGGCGTTGTCCCACACCATCGCCAAAGCGGTGCTGTACGGCTTCTTCACCAGCAGCATTCCGTTCTTCCGCACACCGAAAAACGCCGACAACCATGGTTTCTGGGTAGCGATTTCCGAAGCGCGCGAAGAGTTGTTCATCATGCTGCTGTTGTGGAGCGCGGCGCTGGGGATTTATCTGGTCAACGGCATGCCGAGCAACGACATGCGCTTCTGGGTCACCATGCTGCTGGTGCAGTCGCTGCCGTATCTGGCGGCGCTGATCATGGCGTTCCTGTCGTCGCTGCCGAAACCGGCCGCCGAGCCTGAAGCGGCACCTGTCGTCTAAATCTTTGCGGATGCACTAAACGGCGGCCAATGGTCGCCGTTTTGCTTTAAGATAACCGCCATTTTGCGGGGCTTGGGCACGTCGCGGTTTTCCGATCGAACCCAATACCTGTGGGAGCGGGCTTGCTCGCGAATGCGTTGTAACAGTTGAGGCGTATGTTGACTGACACACCGCTTTCGCGAGCAAGCCCGCTCCCACATTAAAAGCCCAAGCCCATATTCCATGATTCCGGAGTTTTCCATGACGGCCCACGCCGACCTTTCGCCGACCCTTCAACTCGCCATCGACCTGATCCGCCGTCCGTCCGTGACACCGATCGACGCCGATTGCCAGAAGCAGATGATGCAGCGCCTGGGCGATGCCGGTTTCACCCTGGAACCGATGCGCATCGAAGATGTGGATAACTTCTGGGCCACCCACGGCCAGGATGATGGTCCGGTGCTGTGCTTCGCCGGCCACACCGACGTGGTCCCGACCGGCCCGGTAACGGCCTGGCAGATCGAGCCGTTCAACGCGCTGATCGACGAACACGGCATGCTCTGCGGCCGTGGCGCTGCCGACATGAAAGGCAGCCTCGCCGCCATGACCGTCGCGTCCGAGCGTTTTGTCGCCGACTACCCGAATCACAAGGGCAAAGTCGCGTTCCTGATCACCAGCGATGAAGAAGGCCCGGCGCACCACGGCACCAAGGCAGTGGTCGAACGCCTCGCCGCGCGCAAGGAGCGTCTGGACTGGTGCATCGTCGGCGAACCGTCGAGCACCACCCTGGTGGGTGACGTGGTCAAGAACGGCCGTCGCGGCTCCCTCGGCGCCAAGCTGACCGTGCGCGGTGTGCAAGGTCACGTGGCTTACCCGCACCTGGCAAAGAATCCGATCCACCTCGCCGCTCCGGCCCTGGCAGAACTGGCCGCCGAGCACTGGGACCACGGCAACGATTTCTTCCCGCCGACCAGTTTCCAGATCTCCAACGTCAACTCCGGCACCGGTGCGACCAACGTGATCCCGGGTGACCTGGTGGCGGTGTTCAACTTCCGCTTCTCCACCGAGTCCACGGTCGAAGGCTTGCAGAAGCGCGTCGCCGACATCCTCGACAAGCACGGCCTGGACTGGCACGTCGACTGGGCCTTGTCCGGTCTGCCGTTCCTCACCGAGCCAGGCGCGCTGCTGGACGCGGTGTCGTCGAGCATCAAGGACATCACCGGTCGCGACACCAAGGCGTCCACCAGCGGCGGCACCTCCGACGGGCGCTTCATCGCGACCATGGGCACGCAAGTGGTTGAGCTGGGCCCGGTCAACGCGACCATCCACCAGGTCAACGAGCGTGTGCTGGCAGCCGACCTCGATGTGCTGACCGAAATCTACTACCAGACCCTGATCAAGTTGCTCGCCTGATGCTTGCCTGCCCTATCTGCAGCGAACCGCTCAATGCGGTGGACAACGGTGTGGTCTGCCCCGCCGGGCACCGGTTCGACCGTGCACGCCAGGGTTACCTGAACCTGCTGCCGGTGCAGCACAAAAACAGCCGCGACCCTGGGGATAACCAGGCGATGGTCGAAGCGCGCCGTGACTTCCTCAATGCCGGGCACTATGCGCCGGTGGCCAGGCGTCTGGCGGAGCTGGCCGCCCGCTATGCACCGCAGCGCTGGCTGGACATCGGTTGTGGCGAGGGCTACTACACCGCGCAGATCGCCGAGGCGCTGCCAGAGGCCGAAGGTTATGCCCTGGACATCTCCCGCGAAGCGGTCAAACGCGCCTGCAAACGCAACCCGCAGCTCACCTGGTTGATCGCCAGCATGGCGCGGGTGCCGTTGGCTTCCGGCAGTTGCCAGTTCCTCGCCAGCGTCTTCAGCCCGCTGGACTGGGAAGAAGCCAAACGCCTGCTCAGCGTCGGCGGCGGCCTGATGAAAGTCGGGCCGACCAGCGGCCACCTGATGGAGTTGCGCGAGCGGCTGTACGATGAGGTCCGCGAGTACATCGACGACAAGCATCTTGACCTGGTGCCGGAAGGCATGGCGCTGGCGCACAGCGAAACCCTGGAATTCAAACTGACGCTCCACAGTGGTCAGGACCGGGCGAACCTGCTGGCGATGACGCCCCACGGCTGGCGCGCCAGTGCCGAACGCCGTGCTGCCGTTATCGAGCAGGCCGAGCCGTTCGAGGTCACCGTGTCGATGCGCTACGATTATTTCGTTCTTCAATAACTTCAAACATTTTTGGTCTTGGGCAACGGCTCAAGGCCGGCTAAATCCGCGAATGGATTTTTCAGACCCGCAGTGAGGACATCCATGCGCCAGCCCGATATCGAGATTTACCTGAAAGACGCCGACGTCGATCACAAAGCCATTGCCGCCTGGCTAGGCGCGGCACTTGGCCCGTGTTCGGATTGGGTGCAGAAGGGCCAGACCTACAAGTGCAAGGCCGGCAACGTGCCGGTGACCTGGCTGCCAAAAGCGGTCGGCAAGTGGAACAGCCTGTACCTGGAAAGCGACCAGACCCCATGGGACGACGACATCGCCTGCGCCCGCGCCGCGTTTGCCGCGCTGAACGTCGAAGTGCGTTGCGCGCCGGGAACCTGGGTCGAGGAAGAAGGTGAAGAGACGGCGGACCGCTGGATTCGCATCAGCGCCGATGGTGAAGAAGAGATCACCTGGAAAACGGCTTAAAGCCTGAACACCGCCCCTGTAGGAGCGAGCTTGCTCGCGATGGTCTTCAACGATAACGCGCCAACTCCGAGTATGCGCGGCGTCCTTGAGTTCTTCGCGAGCAAGCTCGCTCCTACAGTGGTTTTTGAGTGAACTGAAGATCCGGTTTACAGACCCACCACATCCTCAGCCTGCAACCCCTTCTGCCCTTCGACCACCGCATATTCAACCTGCTGGCCTTCGGTCAGTGAGCGGTGCCCCTCGCCACGAATCGCGCGGTAGTGCACGAACACGTCCACCCCGTCCTCGCGCTGAATGAAGCCGTAGCCCTTGGCGTCGTTGAACCACTTCACGTTGCCGGTTTCGCGTGTTGCCATTTGTTCATACTCCCTTTTTATTATTGATCGGGCTTTTCGCAGGAAAGCCTCGGGAACGTCAGCCTGCGCATACCGGTCCCATGTGGGTAACGGCGACAGAGCGCCGAGTATATGACAGACGTGAAAACTCTCAACAAGACTTTACTTAGGTGCTTTTTTGCCGATTTTCAGCGAATACGGCACACTATCGGCTTCCCGAGCAAACGCTTGGTTTCATTCACTCACGCAGAAGCCGTATGACCCGTTCCCCGTTCCGCCGTCTTGTGTTTGGCACCCTGCGTCGACTGCTGTACCTCTGGGTTCGCTCAGAGACGATCAACCAGTCGTCGTTCACCCTCAACCTCGACCGCAGTCGTCCGGTGTTCTACGTCCTGCAAAACCCATCGCTGACCGACCTTGCCGTGGTCGACACCGAGTGCAGCAAGGCGGGTCTGCCGCGCCCCGTGCTGCCGGTATCGGTGGGCAACCTGCTGGAACCGGCCGCGTTCTTCTACCTGACGCCGGACCCGGACTGGCTCGGCCGCCAGGACAAGCGCGGCGCACCGCCAACCTTGACCCGCCTGGTCAGCGCCCTGAGCCAGAACGCCGCCGAAGACGCGCAGATCATTCCGGTCAGCGTGTTCTGGGGCCAGTCGCCGGACAGCGAAAACAGCCCGTGGAAACTCCTGTTCGCCGATAGCTGGGCGGTGACCGGGCGCCTGCGTCGCTTGTTGAGCATCATCGTGTTGGGCCGCAAGACCCGCGTGCAGTTCTCCGCGCCGATCCACCTGCGCGAACTGATCGAACACAACAAGGGCCACGAGCGCACCGTGCGCATGGCCCAGCGCATCCTGCGGGTACACTTTCGCAACCTGAAGGCGGCGGTGATCGGCCCGGACATTTCCCACCGTCGCAACCTGGTCAAGGGCCTGCTGAACCAGCCGCAGGTCAGACAGGCGATCCTCGACGAAGCCGAACGCGAGAACATTTCGCCGGAAAAAGCCAAGGCCCAGGCCCTGCGCTATGGCAACGAAATCGCCTCGGACTACACCTACACCGCCATCCGTTTTATGGAAGTGGTGCTGAGCTGGTTCTGGAACAAGATCTACGACGGCATCAAGGTCAACCACATCGAAGGCGTGCAGAAGGTCGCCCAGGGTCACGAAGTGATCTACGTACCCTGCCACCGCAGCCATATCGATTATCTGCTGCTGTCCTACCTGCTGTTCCGCAACGGCCTGACCCCGCCGCACATCGCCGCCGGGATCAACCTGAACATGCCGGTGATCGGCGGCCTGCTACGTCGTGGCGGCGCGTTTTTCATGCGCCGGACGTTCAAGGGCAACCCGCTGTACACCTCGGTGTTCAACGAATACCTGCACACCCTGTTCACCAAGGGCTTCCCGGTGGAGTATTTCGTCGAGGGTGGCCGTTCGCGCACCGGGCGCATGCTGCAACCGAAAACCGGGATGCTGGCGATCACCCTGCGCAGCTTCCTGCGTTCGTCGCGCATGCCCATTGTCTTCGTGCCGGTGTACATCGGCTACGAGCGCGTACTGGAAGGCCGGACCTACCTCGGCGAATTGCGCGGTGCGGCCAAGAAGAAAGAATCGATCTTCGACATCTTCAAAGTCATCGGCGCACTCAAGCAGCGCTTCGGCCAGGTCGCGGTGAACTTCGGCGAGCCGATCAAACTGGCGCAATTCCTCGACAGCGAACAGCCGGACTGGCGCCAACAGGAACTCGGCCCGCAGTTCAGACCGGCCTGGCTCAACGAAACCACCAACCGCCTCGGCGAGAAGGTCGCGCGGCATCTGAACGAAGCGGCAGCGATCAACCCGGTCAACCTCGTCGCCCTGGCGCTGCTGTCCACCAGCCGCCTGGCCCTGGACGACCGCGCCATGGCACGGGTGCTCGACCTGTATCTGGCGCTGCTGCGCAAGGTGCCGTACTCGCCGCACACCACCCTGCCGGAAGGTGACGGCCGGGCGCTGATCGAGCACGTGAAGGACATGGACCTGCTGTCCGAGCAGAGCGATGCCCTGGGCAAGATTCTGTATCTGGACGAACAGAACGCCGTCCTGATGACCTACTACCGCAACAACGTATTGCACATCTTCGCCCTGCCGGCACTGCTGGCGAGCTTCTTCCAGAGTGCCTCGCGCATGAGCCGCGAACAGATCCTGCGCTACACCCGCGCGCTGTACCCGTACCTGCAAGCGGAGCTGTTCATTCGCTGGTCGCTGGACGAACTGGATGCGGTGATTGATCAATGGCTGGAGGCGTTCGTCGAGCAAGGCCTGCTGCGCGTCGAGAACGATGTGTACCTGCGCCCGGCGCCAAGCTCACGGCATTTCGTGTTGCTGACGCTGCTGTCGAAAAGCATCGCCCAGACCCTGCAGCGTTTCTACATGACCGTGTCCCTGCTGCTCAACAGCGGCCAGAACAGCATCAGCGCCGAAGAACTGGAAGACCTGTGCACGGTCATGGCCCAGCGCCTGTCGATCCTGCATGGCCTGAACGCCCCGGAGTTCTTCGACAAGAGCCTGTTCCGCCACTTCATCCAGACCCTGCTCGACCTCGAAGTGCTCAAGCGCGACGAAGCAGGCAAGCTCGGTTATCACGAACTGCTCGGCGAACTGGCCGAAGGCGCGGCCAAACGGGTGTTGCCGGCGGAGATCCGTTTGTCGATCCGGCAGGTGGCGTTGCATCGCAGTGAAGATGCGGCGGATCAAGCGATCCCAGCGCCACAGGCCTGATGCAAAACCTGTGGGAGCGAGCAGGCTCGCTCCCACATCAATTGGAGATTGCTGATGAAAAAACTGACTCTTCTGGCCGCTGCCACCCTGCTCAGCGCTTGCCAATCGACTTCCCCGAGCGACAAGGCGAGCCTCGACGGCGAAGTCTTTTACCTGCAACGCAGCGCTCTGCCGCCCACAGCTACCCTGAGCGTGAGCTTGCAGGACGTGTCTGTGGCCGACGCACCGGCCATTGTCCTCGACGAACAGAACGGCCCGGTCAAAGGCCAGGTGCCACTGCCGTTTCATCTGAGTTACGATCCGGCGCAGGTCAAACCAGGCCATCGCTACTCGGTCAGCGCGCGCATCGAAGTCGACGGAAAGCTGATGTTCATCACCACCGAACACCATGCCGTGCGTCTTGATGGCAAGGACCCGCAACCGCTGAAAATCCGCGTCGACGCCATTCGCTAACTCTCTCTTTTTTGAACAAGGAAGCTGCCATGCTCCGCCCTACCCTTCGTTTTGCCGGCCTGTGCGCAGGATTGATGATCTGTGCCAACGCCCTGGCGCTCTCCCTCAGCGACCTGTCGCAGAAAGACGCCACCGGCGGGCTCAAGGACGCACTGACCCAAGGCGCGCAACTGGCCGTGAAACAACTCGGCACCCCGGGCGGCTTCAGCGACAACCCGGAAGTAAAAATCGAACTGCCGGGCAAACTGGGCAAGGTCGCGAGCAAAATGAAACAGTTCGGCATGGGTGACCAGGTCGATGAACTGGAAGCCAGCATGAACAAGGCGGCCGAAACCGCCGTCACCCAGGCCCAGCCAATCCTCGTCGATGCCGTGAAGAAAATGACCGTGGAAGACGCCAAGGGCATCCTCAGCGGCGGCAACGACTCGGCCACCCAATACCTCAACAAGACCAGCCGCGAACAGATCCGCGCCAAGTTCCTGCCGATCGTCAAGCAAGCTACCGACAAGGTGGGCCTGGCCCAGCAGTACAACTCGTTCGCCGGACAAGCGGCGACCATGGGCGTATTGGACGCGAAGAACGCCAACGTCGAAAACTACGTCACCGAACAGGCATTGAATGGCTTGTTCGAAATGATCGGCAAACAGGAAGAAACCATCCGCCAGAACCCGGCGGCTGCGGCGACCAGTTTGGCGAAGAAGGTGTTTGGCACGCTCTAAGCCACAACACAAAACCCTGTGGGAGTGGGCCTGCTCGCTCCCACATTGGTTCAGGTCATGGAGGCAGGTCGTAGAAAAAACACCCACTCCTGTCCCATCTTCCGTTTCTCAAATAACTTCAACTCGACCAGCCCATTCAATGTGGCTGATGCCGTGTTGTGAGAGCACCCCAGGTTTTCCTTCACATTGACCGCAGTAAACTCCTTTGCCATTCCGCTCTTGGCCACTTGAAACACGGCCCGCTGATTCTCCGTGAGTTGCTCGAGAAAACCACTTTCCCGCAACCATCGATCAAAGCACTCGGCATCAACCAGACTTTTCCGATACGCCTCGGTAAAACTGCCCACGGCACGCAGCACCACCGAACACTGGAAATCGACGAAATACGTCAGATCCAGATCATCCGCCTCGGTATCCAGGTATGAGCGCCCGTACTTCACCGGTGCATTGCGTAACAAGACGCTGATCGCGATATAGCGGAACGCCGAGAAGTCATTCTTGAACATGAACCAGTAAAACAGCGCCCGCGCGACCCGACCGTTGCCGTCACGAAAAGGATGTTCATAACCCAGGGCAAAATGCAGAGCGATGCCTTTGATCAAAGGGTGAAGGTAATCCGCTTGATGGAAGTTGTTATGGGAATGGTTGATCCATTCCGCCAGCTTCTGCAAACGCAACCCAATACCTGCTGCTGGCGGCGGCGTATGAACGGTGTTGCCCTCGCCATCCTGCACCACGACATCATCACGGCTTCTGAACACCCCCGGCGAATACTGCAGATCATCGATGCCCTCGACGCCAACGCAGTGCATCGCCGCGATCAACTCAATGCTCAGAGGCTCGTAGCGCTGCTCCCAGGCGAAGTTCATCATCTTGAAATTACCGATGACCATTCGCTCGTCCGGCGTACGCGGCAGGCGATGACGCTTGAGCATATCCTTGGCCACACGTGTCGTGGTTGCCGCGCCTTCGAGCTGGCTGCTACTGATGGCTTCATCTTCAATCAGGTCATTGAGCAGATAGCTGAAGTGCGCACGCTCGCCGATCTGGCTGGTCATGTACTCCAGCACGGCCGTAGTGGTTTGCCGGTCTACCGCGGAAATAGCCTTTTGCGCCAGCGGCGTCAGCACGAATTGCAGCCACCGCACCGGATCACCCAATGGCAAAAGACTCGAATACTGCGCCGTCCGGGCTTTCTTGACCAAGGCCCAGCACAAACTGGAATCCAGACCCGGCGCCCAGCGATAGCGCAACGCATCGAATGGCAGATAACGCCCCTGATCGTCCAGGGGCTTGAGCAGAGCCAAGTAATCCGCGAGACGCTCCTTGTGAGGCGACTGCCCTAGTCGATCAAACACCGGGTCGGTCCGTCCCCGCAACTTGGGTGGATTCTTCATACGCACTGTCTCAAACATTCACAAAACCGGGGTTTGAGTACAACACCTGGGCTCATGAGCCTCAATATCAGACGGGTCCGAGATAAATGTAGGAACAATGAGGGCCCGCTGATGGGTACAGGTTCAGCGGGCTTCTTCCTATTGCTATTGCTGCTGATCCAACTGATCGAGCACGCGATTCACTGATAGTTGCGCCAGGACAATCATCTGCTGAATGCCGAGTGCCAGATTGCAGGTTGGGCCGGTCAGGATGGACGACAGTTCGGTTGCCATTACATTGGCTGAAGCGAGGGTTTCGTAGGCATGGACCAACAAGGTTTCGGAGTCGACGCCTGGGTAGATAGTGAAAATTGGGCAGGGGCGGTTTGAAGTGCCGGTATTTTCTTCGGACTCTGGAGCCGGGGGGTTGGGGCTGGGTTTGATCATTGTGAAGCTCCTAACGAAAGTTGGAGCAGCCAGCATCACTTGCAGATGATGGGTGGCAGCTGTATGCGGGTCTGCAAGACCGAGTTGTTAGGCAAACCCGGCAGACCCGAAGATCTCCCGCACACAGCCACCATAAATCGGTGGTCGCTAAAAAAGCGCCACGATTATAGGTGCGCCAGTGGGCGCCTAACAAACTATTGGCGGGCTTGCAGTCCCGGTCGCTGAATTGGCAGCGACCATCAGAGGCTAGTGATCGTGCTTCCGACAGGCAACCTGAAAGTCTTGTGGGAATGGTCTGAATGGTTGGCTTGGGCGGTAAACGTTGTTGACTGTTGGGCAGCCATCGCGAGCAAGCTCGCTCCCACAGTTGGGCCGGGGACACCTGAAAGAAATTGGTTGGCTGACAGGCCGTCTTCGCGAGCAAGCCCGCTCCCACAATTGGACCGAGTGCATTCGGTAGAAATTGGTCGGCTGTCAGGCCGCCTTCGCGAGCAAGCTCGCTCCCACAGTTGGGCCGGGGACACCTGAAAGAAATTGGTTGGCTGGCAGGCCGTCTTCGCGAGCAAGCCCGCTCCCACAATTTGACCGAGTACATCTGAAAGAAATTGGTCGGCTGTCAGGCCGCCTTCGCGAGCAGGCTCGCTCCCACAGAAGAGCAAAGGCAGAGCGGCGTACACCCACGCTTCTCACCACTCAACAGGCCGAGCGTTAGCTCGCCTGCAGCTCTTGATCTTGATCCACCCGCCCCCTCGGCAGGCTGAGTGGAGGTGTTCATCCGGGGATGGGCGCGCAGCGCCGTTCGGCGCAGCCGAACTCATTGCATGTAGGTCGAAGCGAAGCCGACCGGAGGGCAATGCCCCCGGATGAATACCGGAGCGAAGGAACC
>NZ_JBYSYZ010000027.1:0-82150 GCF_058783925.1 Pseudomonas sp. FW305-70 | reverse complement strand
GCCCCTGCCCCGCGACCCCATGCTGCAGATGTTGCGCCTGATGTTAAAACATCAAGTCGCGCATAAGTCCGAATCGCAGCAGTTGTACGTTGATAAACGACAACAACAAAAAGCGAGAGGAAAATCTATGACGCTTACCCACCTGCAGCGACTGGAAGCCGAAAGCATCCAGGCAATGCGCGAGGTTGTCGCCGAATCCGACAACCCGGTCATGCTCTACTCCATAGGCAAGGACAGTGCGGTCATGCTGCACCTGGCCATGAAGGCCTTCTACCCGGCCAAGCCGCCTTTCCCTTTACTGCATGTCGACACCACCTGGAAGTTCCAGGAGATGTATCGCTTCCGCGATCAGATGGTGGCCAAGCTGAACGTCGACCTGCTGACCCACACCAACCCCGAAGGCATTGAAATGGGCATCAGTCCGTTCAAGCACGGGTCGCAGATCCACACCGACATCATGAAAACCGAGGGGCTGAAACAGGCACTGGATCACTACGGTTTCGACGCGGCCTTCGGCGGCGCACGTCGCGACGAAGAAAAATCACGTGCCAAGGAACGGATTTTCTCCTTCCGCTCCGATCAGCACCGCTGGGACCCGAAGAACCAGCGTCCAGAGCTCTGGCACCTGTACAACACGCGTAAACACAAGGGCGAGTCGATCCGCGTGTTCCCTCTGTCCAACTGGACCGAGCTGGACATCTGGCAATACATCTACCTGGAAAACATCCCGATCGTACCGCTGTATTTCGCCGCGCCGCGCCCGGTAGTCGAGCGTGACGGGATGCTGATCATGGTCGATGACGCACGTATGCCGCTGAACCCGGGTGAAGTGCCGATGATACGCAACGTGCGCTTCCGCACTCTGGGTTGCTACCCGCTCACCGGAGCCGTCGAGTCCGATGCCGACACCCTGCCCAAGATCATTCAGGAAATGCTGCTGACCCGCACGTCCGAGCGTCAGGGGCGAATGATCGACCACGACTCATCCGCATCGATGGAGAAGAAAAAACAAGAGGGGTATTTCTAATGGCACACGTATCTGACTTGATTGCCGAGGATATCGGGCAATACCTGAAGGCCCACGAGCACAAGAGCCTGCTGCGCTTCATTACCTGTGGCAGCGTGGACGATGGCAAGAGCACGCTGATCGGACGCCTGCTCTACGATTCGAAAATGCTCTTCGAAGACCAGATGGAAGCGCTGGAGGCCGACTCGAAAAAAGACGGCACCCAGGGTGGCGAACTGGACTTCGCGCTGTTGGTGGACGGCCTGGCCGCCGAGCGCGAACAAGGCATTACCATCGACGTGGCCTACCGTTTTTTCTCCACGGAACTGCGCAAGTTTATCGTTGCCGATACCCCAGGCCATGAGCAGTACACTCGCAACATGGTGACCGGTGCCTCCACGGCCGACGTGGCCGTGGTGATGATCGACGCCCGACGCGGCGTGCTGACCCAGTCCAGGCGTCACAGCTATCTGGCTTCGCTGATCGGCATTCGCAAGGTGGTCCTGGCCGTCAACAAGATGGACTTGATGGACTACTCGGAGAAAGTCTTCAACGCCATCGTCGATGACTATCGCGCCTTCGCCAAGCAGATCAATCTTCAAGATGTCACCGCCATCCCGATGTCCGCGCTACGGGGTGAGAACATCACCGAGCAGAGCGAACACATGCCTTGGTACCGCGGCACCACGCTGATGGGCTACCTGGAAACCGTCGAGATCGACGAGGCGCACCAGCAGAAACTGTCGTTCCGCATGCCGGTGCAGTGGGTCAACCGCCCCAACCTCGATTTCCGTGGTTTCACCGGCACCATCGCCAGCGGCATGATTCGTCCCGGCGACCGCGTACGTGTGTTGCCAACCGGGCAAGAGAGCCGAATCTCGCGCATCGTTACCCTCGATGGTGATCTGCAACAAGCCGTGGCCGGCCAGTCCATCACCCTGACTCTGACCGACGAAGTCGATTGCAGCCGCGGCGATGTTCTGTCCACCGCAGAAGACCCGGCCAGCGTGGCCGACCAGTTCCAGGTCAGCCTGATCTGGATGCACGAACAGGCCATGCTCGCCGGCCGCCCATACCTGATGAAGATTGGCGGCAAGACGCTGTCGGTCACCTTGGCGGTGCCCAAGTACAAGATCAACGTCAACACCATGGAGCACTTGGCGGCCAAGGAACTGGCGTTGAACGAGATCGGCGTGTGCAACCTCTTCACCAGCCAGCCGATCGCTTTCGATCCCTACAAGAACAACCGGGAAACCGGCAGCTTCATCCTCATCGACCGCCTGACCAACGCCACCGTCGGCGCAGGTCTGATCGAGTTCTCCCTGCGCCGTTCGCAGAACATCCATATGCAGCACGTGGATGTGAACAAGAAGGCACGCGCCGAACAGATGGGCCAACAGCCGGTGCTGCTGTGGTTCACCGGTTTGTCGGGCGCTGGAAAATCGGCCATCGCCAACCTGCTGGAAACCCGACTGTACGCCCGCGGCCGCCATACCTACTTGCTCGACGGCGACAACGTGCGTCACGGCTTGAACCACGACCTGGGCTTCACTGACGCCGACCGGGTAGAGAACATCCGCCGGGTGGCCGAGGTGTCCAAGTTGTTCGTGGATGCCGGGATGATCGTGTTGACAGCCTTCATCTCGCCGTTCCGCTCCGAGCGCGAGATGGCACGTGGGCTGCTGCAGGAAGGCGAGTTCATCGAGATCTTCGTCGACACACCGCTGGCCGTGGCCGAAGAGCGCGACCCCAAGGGCCTGTACAAGAAAGTCCGCCGCGGCGAGTTGAAAAACTTCACAGGCATCGACTCGCCTTATGAGGTGCCGAGCAAGCCAGACATCCATATCCAGACCAGCAAGCTGACGCCGGAGGGTGCAGTGGACCGGATCATCGAGGTGCTGACCGAGCGCGGCTTCATCGGTAAGGAACTCTAACCCTGGCGCCCGGTTCGCCGGGCATTTAACCGTGCCCCTGTCAGGGGCCGATGAATCTGGCTCGAGCGCCCCTGCGCAAGCGCTCACGATCCGGGTTCGCCTAATCAAGAGAGTCTAACAATGACAATCAGCTCTATTGACGAACAACAGCTGTTGAGTGGCCAGACCTGGGCCACATTCTGCGATCACCTCAAGCGCTGCGGCGAGCAGATTCTGCGTCCCGAAGCACCCGCTGATGCAGCCACCCGCGCCGAAGGCTTCCGCTACCTCACGCGCCTGCTGCGCATCGGCCTGGAGATGCACATCGAGTTTGCCGATCCGGCGTTTCCCAGTTTCTTCAAGACCTCCCACGAGACCGCGAAAATTGGTGCCGACAACCCGGACAACCTCTATGAGTACTCGCGCCTGGACGGCACGCTGGATTACCGCATCAAAGGCCAGCGCGGCAGTGTCGCCTACCTGAGCTTTGGCACCCAGAAAGGCGGTTATGAAACCGACGGTACCCTGATCCAGACCGGTTTCATCGATGCCAGCCAGTTACAGGCCGATGACCAGGGCAATTTCGAAATCATCCTCAGCAGCGAACCGCAAACGGGCAACTGGCTGAAAATGGAAGGCGCTACCAACGCCTTGATCGTACGCCAGACGTTTCTTGACCGTCGCAGCGAAGTGCCGGCCAAGTTGAGCATCGAGCGCATCGGCACCGACTCCAAGCCACAGGCCCTTGACCCGGCGACGTTCCAACAAGGCCTGGCGCGAGTATCGAGCTTCGTGGAGAACACCGCCCGGCTGTTCGCCGACTGGAGCGAAAGTTACCTGCCGCACAGCAATCAGTTGCCCCCAGCCAACCAGGCGCTCTGCCAATCAGTGGGCGGCGATCCGAACATTTTCTACTATCACTCGCACTGGGCGCTGGCCGAGGACGAGGCGCTGGTCATCCACATTGATAAAGTGCCGGACTGCGACTTCTGGAACTTGCAGATCAACAATTACTGGATGGAGTCGCTGGACTACCGCTACCACCAGATCTGCTTCAACAAGCACCAGGCCCAGTACGATGACAACGGTGGCGTGACGCTTGTACTCAGTAAGCTGGACCCAGGGGTGAGTAACTGGCTGCAAACCGCCGGCGTACGCCAGGGCACGCTCTGCCTGCGTTGGGTCGGCGCCCAGGAGCAATGCCACCCCACCACTCGCGTTGTAAACGTCTCTGCCGTCGCGGAGGCCGTATGAACGCGCACACCCGAATTGAAGATCTGACTGTCGACAAACTGTTGGCCAGCGCCGTCGCGCGCACCAACGGCCTGAGCCATTTTGGCGATGACAACTACCGTGCGTCCCTGCAGGCGCTACTCGATGCCCTGGCTACCGAGGCCGGGCTGTCGCAGACCGGCCTGTATTTGCTGGAAGAAAGGTTGGTCGGGCAACTGGTCAACCGCCTGGTGATGGAAGACTACCTGAGCCGTCATCCGGAAATAACCCAGATACAAATCGACGATCCACTGGTCATCGTCGGCCTGCCACGCACCGGCACCACCATGCTTCAGCGCACGCTGGCGGTCGACCCACGCTTCTACTCTGCCGCTTGGTGGGAAACTCGCTTTCCGGCACCGCTGAATGACGAAACCCTGGCTGCGCCGGCCAAGCGCATCGCCCAGGCCAAGGCCGAGGTCGATCTGATGGCCGAGGTGATCCCGCAGATCCTCGCGATCCACCCGCTGGATGCCATGCTCTGCGACGAAGAGTTCATGCTCATGGAACACTCGTTCATGTGCGCCATGGACGCCTATGTCAATGTACCCAGCTACACCCGCTGGCTGGACCAGCAAGACCAGCGACCGGTCTACACCCAACTGAAGAAAATGCTGCAGTTCTTGCAGTGGCAGAAACAACAACGGGGTGAGCCGACGGGTCAACGCTGGCTGCTCAAAGCCCCCCAACACCTGCACACCCTGGATCTGCTGCTGGATGTCTTCCCCAAGGCGCAGGTGATTCTGACCCACCGTGAACCGGCCCAGACCATCCCGTCGATGGCCAGCATGGCCCACACCCTGTGGCAGATGTACAGCGACAACCCGGACCCGAAAGCCGCCGGTGAGCAGTGGAACAACCGCATGGCGCGTGGCATCCGTCACACCATGCAGGTTCGCGAGCAGCATGCGGCCGAGCGCTTTCTCGACATCCACTTCGCCGACACCGTGAAGCAGCCGCTGCAAGTGCTGGAAAAGGTCTACGCCTTCGCCAATCTGCCATTTACCGATAAGGCCCGCGCCGACGCGCAGGGATGGCTGTCGCAAAACAGCCGGGAAAAACGTGCCAGCCATGACTACAGCCTGGAACGCTTCGGTCTGAACGAGGCGCAGATGACCCAGGACTACAGCGAATATCGCGCCCGGCACCTGAGCGTCAATCACTGAACGCAAGCTGGAGAAATCATGGAAAAAATCATGTTGACCTTGTGGAAGCCGGCACAACCCGGCGCCGAGCAATGGCGTCCGGATTTGCTCGGCCTACGCGACGCATTGGCTGCAGCCGGTGCAAAAAACATCCGCGTCATGCTGGTCGATGAGGCGGTGGCCGCCGCCTCGACGCAGCGCATCACCAATAGCGCCGCGCCCTTGGATGGGCTGCTTTCGTTGTGGCTGGACAGTGCCTCGCACTGGCCCGCCATCAAAGCACTCGTGGCGCCTTTGACCAGCCGCCTGGAGGCTTATCTGGTGGTGGAATCCGAGCCGTACCCCGAGGAGCGCCAGGCCCGCGCTGTCCAGTACCGGGTGCCGGTCGGCGAGCGCACGCCCGGCATGAATCAGGTGGCGCTGCTGCACAAACCCCACCGGTTGAGCTACGAGCAATGGTACGACACCTGGCGCAACGGGCACGGGCCTAATGCCTATCCGCTGCAATCGATCTTCGGCTACCGGCAGAACACCGTGGCACGGGCGCTTACCTTCGGTGCACCGGTGCTGCACGCCATCGTCGAAGAAAACTTCCCGCCCGAGGCCATCGGCAATCCGCAAGGTTTTTTCGCCGCCCTGGGCGACCCGGAAAAATGCGCGCAGCGCCAGCAGGCGATGTACGAATCGACCAGCAAATTCATCGACTTCGAGAAGATCGACTGCATCCTCACCAGCGAGTACCAGCTCAGTGCCTGAGTGGCCCCAAGGAGGCTTCACATGTTGGATCTAGAAGCAATCGAGCTGATCAAACAGCTCAAGGCGCGCTATTTCCGCGCCATCGACACCTGCAATATCGAGATGCTCCAAGGCATGCTCACCGAGGACGTCGCCCTGTCGTTCAAAAGCCCTGCCTACGAGTTCCACGTCAATGGTCTGGGCGATGCGCTGGACTTCTATCGCACCTCGTTCACCAAGACCCGCCTGGCCACCCACAACGGTCACACCCCGGAAATCGAAGTCGATGGCGACCAGGCCACAGCCCTCTGGTACCTGAGCTACGTGTTCATCAACCTCGAGGACAACACCCACATGCACGGCAGCGCGATCTACCAGGATCGCTACATCAAGCGCGACGAGCGCTGGATGATCGCCGAGACGGGCTACAAAACCCTGCTCGAGACCATCCAGCCCTTGAGCGAACAGCTGCAGATCACCTCCAGACCCATCAACTGAATGAACAACAGGAGACAGTCATGGCAAGAGCAGAAAACATAGTCACCTCCCACACGGTGGAAATTAATGCCCCCGCCCGGGTGGTCTGGGAAGTACTTATTGATCTGGACAATTACCACCAGTGGAACAGCTTCTGTCCGAACATTCAGTGCGGCCTGCAGATCGGCGACGAGGTGCATATGCAGGTACTGACCCCCGATACCGGCGAAACCGTTCCGGTCTTCGAATACCTCGTGGCCTGCGACTCCGAGCAACTGTTGTCCTGGGAGCAGCGCCCCGTCCCGGAAAACATGGACGCCGCCCGCCGCGATCAGTACATCAAGGCCATCGATGCCAACCGCTGCAGCTATTTCACCACTGATATTTTCCTGGGCCTGAACCAGGACACGATCATGCGTGAACACGGTGCCTGGGTAAAAATCGGCTTCGACCAGATGGCCCTGGATCTGAAACGACGTGCCGAAGAACTGCACGCCAGTCGCACCTGAACGCCCCATTCCCTATCAAAACAATAAGAAGGTAATTGCCATGTTGCTAAAAGATAAAGTCGTCATTATTTCCGGTATCGGCCCTGGTCTGGGTATCAAGCTGGCCGTGCGTGCCGCGGAGTATCAGGCGAAGGCCGTGGTGTTGGCCACCCGCACCCCTGCCATGCTGGACCAGGCTGAAAAGGCCATCCGCGACGCCGGCTACAGCACACAGGTCCTGAAAGTCCCCACCGACATCACCCAGGCCGAACAGTGCCAGACGCTCGCCGACCTGACGATCGAGCACTTTGGCCAGATCGACGTATTGATCAACTCTGCCTACGCCCATGGCGCCTGGGGCAGTTCCTCCGACTCGTCAATGGACGACTGGCGCAAGGCGATGGACGTCAACCTGTTCGGCACCATGCAGATGACCCAATCCGTGCTGCCGCAGATGAAGAAACAGAAGTCGGGCAGCATCGTCATGATCAACACCATGGCCACCCGCACCCCCAACCAGCTGGAATCCGGCTATGCCGTCTCCAAGGGTGCGTTGAAAACCGCCGTGCAGTACCTGGCCCAGGATCTCGGCCCGTTCGGCATCCGCGTCAACTCCACCTTCATGGGCTGGATGTGGGGCGCACCGGTGATCGGCTACTTCGAGAGCGAAGCCAAGCGCCTGGGCGTCCCGATGGAGTCGCTGGTCGACCAGGTCGCCCAGCAGATTGCGTTGCGCAAGATCCCCGAAGACAACGACTGCGCCATGGCCGCCCTGTACCTGGCGAGTGACTACGCAAAGGTCATTACCGGCGCGCAACTGGACGTCAACGGCGGTCACTTTCTGCCCTGCTAAGCACTTCAAGTCGACAAGAACGTTGCCTCTTTCCGACGGCCACCCGATACCCGTGTGGCCATCGCCCTCCCCTTGGAGATTACTAACATGCTGGATCTCGTTGCCATCGAGCAAATCAAACAGCTCAAAGCCCGCTATTTTCGAGGTATCGATACCTGCAACCTCGAACTACTGCGCAGCATCCTCGCACCCGAGGTGAAGATCAGCTTCCAAAGCCCGACCTACCAGCTCGAACTCAATGGACTGGACCAGGCCATCGAGTTCTACCGCACCAACTTCACCAACCGCCGTTTCGGCATGCACAACGGCCACACCCCGGAAATTGTGGTCAACGGTGATGAAGCCACCGGCCTCTGGTACCTCAACGACTTGTTCATCAACCTCGATAAGCAGACCCTGCTTAACGGCAGCGCGATCTACGAGGATAGCTACGTCAAGATACAAGGCGAGTGGCGCATTCTCCGTACCGGTTACAAACGGCTGCTGGAGATCATCGGCCCGCTGGATCCCCAATGGTTGATCACCTCTCAGCCGATCAACTGACTGACTTTCCCCTGCTGTAGGAGCGAGCTTGCACGCGATGAACCTGAGAACGCCGAGGGGTGTCAGGTGCCGAGCGTCATCGTTGACGACCATCGCGAGCAAGCTCGCTCCTACTGGAGTTTCGTGAACCAAAAAAAAGCCCCATCGCAATCCGATAGGGCTTTTGTCATTGCAACGACCCAAAGCTTACCGCCCGATTGCCCGCGCCGCATCCGCGGTGTATTGGTCCGGGGTGAACTTGCCTTCGTTGAGGATCGGGCCCTTCTTCGATTCGTTGGTCATGCCGTAGCCGGTGTACTGGCCGGAGTTCAAGTCCATGAAGAACTGCGAACCGGCCTGCCAGCTGCTCATGTCGGGGTGGTAGTAGTAGTTGATCATGGCGTGTTTCCACAGCTGCCCACGGGCATCGTAGTTGTCGGCCATGACCGAGTGCCAGGTGTCCTCGTCGATGAACAGCACCCGTTTGCTATAGACATGGCGATAGCCTTCCTTCAAGTCGGCCTCCAGGACCCACACCCGACGCAACTCATAACGCATGAAGTCCGGGTTGGGATGGTTGGGCGTCAGGATGTCGGCGTACTTCACGGTCCCGGCGTTGGGCTTGAATGCGTTGGCCGGGCTGTAGATTTCGCGCTTGCCGATCAGTTTCCAGGTGAAGCGCTCCGGTGAACCGTTGTACAAGCGGTCTTCGTCGACGGTCATGGTGCCGTTGGTACCGATCATCGGCTGATCGAAACCGTAGCCTGGCAGCTGTCTGACGCGGCGCGTCGACGGGCTGTAGGACCAGGCCTGACGCGTACCGGTGCCGAAGTTGTAGGGTTCATGGGCAATGCTGAGGGTACCGTTGTCGCGAGCCGGTTTCAGGGTCATGTTGTTGCTGAAGGACGCAATCACATCGCCGTCCGTTGAGTCAACGGTCGGTGAGTTGGTCGGCGACAGGTTACGCGCGTAGGCACGCCCCCAGCCAATGCTGCCGTTGGGCAGGACCGACGCCAGGTCGGAGGTTTTTTCCTCGGTGTAGGCACGTGCCGGCAATTGGTGATTCCACAGCAATTCCATGCCGTTTTTGGGGATTGGGAACGGTATCTGGCCGATCCCGGTGAAACCTGCACCGTCGTTGACCAGCTTGGCGTGCAGCGCATTGTCCATCGCTCGGCGGCAGACGTAATCGGGGTAGCGGAAATCCCGGTGGCCGGGGTAGATGTTCATCTTGTAGGTGGTCGGGTACTTCTTCAGCAGGGTCTTCTGCCCTTCGGTCAGGTGCGACTCGTACTGGCTCATGTTCTGTGCAGTGATCACCAGGACCGGCTTCTCCGCCGCGTAGGGATCGACCGGTTGATCACCGGAATACTTCACATGATTCCAGCCTGGCACTTCGCCCAGGTATTTGCCGGTGTACGGCGGAATGGTGCCCTCGGCATTGCCGGCTTGCTCGGCGCCGACACAGGTCAGCTCCTTGCCCAGTTTGGCGGCTTCCTGAGGTGACACCGCGGCGTGCGCAGCACCCATCAGCCCACTATTGGCTGTGACTGCGACCGCGAGCATGAGACCTGTTCTTGTTATTTTCATGTACTGCCTCCTACGCTGATAAGGCTTTGTGGTATGGGTCTATTGTTCGTGTTCTGCCGGCCCCGACATCGTCCGGAAAGACTAAGGCGGCGTTATGCGCCCAACTTTTCTTGCAGCTGTGCCTTGAGCACCTTGCCGGTGGCATTGCGTGGCAAGGGTTCGAGTACCCGATAGACCTGCGTCGGCACCTTGTAGGCGGCCAGGCGCTCGGCGATGAATGCGCAGATTTTCGCCTCTTGGGGCAGCGTCGAGGCCTGGCCATGCACGGCCAGCCCCACGGTCTCACCCAGCAACGGGTCAGCGATGGCGAATGCCGCCGCTTCCAGGACACCGGGCATATCGAGGACGCAGGTTTCGACTTCAGCGGCGGAAATCTTCTCCCCACCACGGTTGATCAGCTCCTTGACCCGGCCGGTGATACTGAGGAAACCCTCATCGTCGAGATAACCGATATCGCCAGTGTCGAGCCAACCGTCGCGCAGGCTTTGCGCCGTGGACTCGGGCAGCTTCCAGTAGGCGCTCATCAGGGTCGGCGAACGCAGCCAGATCACCCCGCGAGTGCCCGCCGACTGCGGCTGGTCAGGGCTGTCACCGATGCGAATATCGACGATCGGCAACGCCCACCCCGCCGTCGCCGGCTTGTAGACAAACTGATCGCCACCAATCGCCGCCCCAATGCCATTGCTTTCGGTCAGGCCGTAGCCGGCACCGCCAATGACATCGGGCTTGATCTTGAGCATGTCGTCGAGCACGCTCGCGGACGATGCGCCGCCACCCAGGCCCAAACCGAACAGGCTGGCGGTGTGCTCACTGCCAAAGCGCTGCGAGGCGAGTAGTTGCTGCATCATCACCGGCGCCCCGTTGAACTGGGTGCAGCGCTCGTCGCGTATCAGATCAATGGCGCGTTCGACATCCCACTTGTACATCAGCATCAAGCGCCGACCGCCGCGTAATGCCGACAAGAACTGCGCATGCAAGCCGCTGACATGGAACAGCGGCACTGCCGCCAGAGTAGTGGGCGGATAGCCGCTGTTGATCACCACGCCGATACGCTCAGGCGAACTCATGGCGCAAAACGCGCCCTGGAAATCCAGCGCGGTCAGCGCCTGGCAGATCGCCCGGTGACTGGACACTGCACCCTTGGCGCGACTGGTGGTGCCGGAGGTGTAAAGGATCAGTGCCGGCGCGTCGGGATCGATTTCCAGCGCAGGCAACGGCAATGACGGGGCGCTGATCAAGTCTTCGAAACGCAGGCAGTACTCGGGCAACGTTACTTCGTGGGCCCCGACGACGATCGTGGCTCGCTGCTCACGGGCCAGGTCTTCGCGCAGGGTATCGAGGCGCGCTTCGTCGCACAGCAGCAGGCGCGAACCGCTGTCTTGCAAAGCGTATTGCAACTCATCGCGCAGGCCCCAACTGTTCAGCGGCACACACACACCACCGCAGCGCTGGATGGCGGCGAAGGCCACCAGCCACGCCGGCTGGTTGCGCATGGCAATCGCCACCCGCTCACCCGGTTGCAAGCCAAAACGGGCCACCATCTGCCCGGCCAGGTGGTCGACCTGATCGAAGAACTGGTTGAAGGTCAGGCGCTGCGCCTGCCAGATCAGGAACTCACGGTCGCCGTGGACTCGACCGGCGTCAATCACCTGCAGCAGGTCATGCGCGGCGTGACGGAAGTAGCGTGGCGCGCCGTCATCGGGCGTCACCACCTCAAACGGCGCACCGGGGGCGATCAGTTGCCGCCACGCGGTTTGCCAGCGTTCAATGCTCATTTTTGTTTTCTCCAGAACAGCAGAAAGACTTGTGGGAGCGGGCTTGCCCGCGAAGGGCCGGTACATTCAACATCTGCATGACCTGGCACTCCGCCATCGCGGGCAAGCCCGCTCCCACAGGGTGGTGAGTCGTGCTCGCGTGCTGGGTACACACGTGATCCTTGTGGGAGCGGGCTTGCCCGCGAAGAACGATGACGCGGTGTATCGGGAACACCGCCCGCTGGCCCCTACGCCGAATACCGTTCGCAATGGAAATCCCGATCGCCCAGGCAGCTCTGCGCCACGCGGACACGCTTGAGGTACAGGCCGACATCCAGCTCGTCGGTGACGCCAATGCCGCCGTGCATCTGCACGGCTTCGTTGGCCACCTTGACCGCCGTGTCGCCGGCCTTCCATTTCGCCAGGCTGACCAGTCGAACCCGTGCCCCGGTGTCGAGGCTGGCGTCATCCAGGGTCGCCAGCGCGGCCATCAGCGCGCTGCGGCTCAGTGTCAGGTCGATGTACATTTGTGCAGCGCGATGTTGCAGGACCTGGAAGGTGCCAATGGGTGTGTCGAACTGCACACGGGTCTTGAGGTACTCCAGGGTGGTTTCGAACAGTTGCTCGGCCATCCCCAGCAGCTCCGCCGCCAGGCAGGTGCGGCCACGGTCCAGCGCGGTTTCCAGCGCGGCCCAGCCCTCGCCCAGGGTGCCCAGCAGCGCTTCGCTACCCAATTGCACCTGATCCAGTTGCAGGCGTGCGCTGTTGCGCGAGTCGATCAGAGGCAAGACGCTGACGGTCAAACCCGGTGTATCGGCCGGCACCAGGAACAGGCTGATGCCGTGCGTGTCGCCCGGCTGCCCGGACGTGCGCGCCGCCACCACATAGGCATCGGCACCCAGACCATCGACCACCCAGTACTTGTCGCCGTGCAAGCGATAGCCCTGCCCTTCGATTTTCGCCTCCAGGGCAATGCGGCTCGGGTCGTGGCGCGAGTGTTCGTCCACGGCCAGGGCCAGGCGCTGTTCGCCACCAATCACAGCTTGCAACCAGCGCGTCTGTTGCGCCGAGTTGCCCGCCAGAAGCACCAGCGAACCGCCGAGTACCACGCTGGACAACAGCGGCGTGGCGGACAGGTTGCGGCCCATGGATTCGAAGATCGGCCCAAGGCCCTTGCAACCGAAATCCAGGCCGCCGAAGTCTTCCGGAAACGGAATCGCGCTCCAGCCCAGGTCGACCGCGTCCCTCCACAACTGCGCATCGAAACCCGGCTCCACCGCACCATCGCGCAGTCGACGCTGGGCACTGACCGGGCTGCGGGCCGCGAGAAAGTCCCGGGCGCTGTCAGCCAGCAAACGCTGTTCATCGCTATAACGCAGGCTCATGGGGTGACTCCTTTTTTAGCGTCGGGCAAGCCCAGCACGCGCTTGGCGATGACGTTCAGTTGGACCTCCGAGGACCCGCCGGAAATGGTCAGCGCATAGCTGTTCAACCAGGAGCGAGTCACCGCCAGTTGCTGCTCGCTGAATGCCGCGCTCTCCCAGCCAAAGGCATGCCCGCCCATGGCATCGAGCAGCACTTCGAACTTGTCGCGTTCCTGTTCGGTGTGCACCAGTTTCATGATCGACATCAGGCCGCCGATGTCGTCGCCGGCCCGCGCCTCTTCCCCCATGCGCTGCACGGTCAGGTTGTAGGCATGCTCGTTCATCGCACAGGCCGTGGCCCGTGCCTGCAAGGCGTGTTCGCTCTGACTCCGGGGCGCCGGCACGTATTCGCGCATCAGAGCCAGCAGGTCGAAGTGCGACGGCAGGCTGAACTCGCCGAACTTCGACATCGCCTTGCGTTCGTGTTGCAACAGGTACTTGGCCAGATTCCAGCCGCCGTTCAACGGCCCGATCAACTGGCTCTTGGGCACTTTCACGCTGTCGAAGAACACCTGGCAGAACGCCGATTTGCCGCTGATCAAATCGATCGGCTGCGGCTTGACGCCGGGGCTGCGCATGTCCAGCACAATCAGGCTGATGCCTTCATGTTTCGGCGCGCTGAAGTCGGTGCGCACCAGGGCATACATCCAGTCGGATTTGTCGCCATAGGAAGTCCAGATTTTGCTGCCGTCCACTACAAAGTGATCGCCGGCATCACGGGCGGCCATTTTCAGGCTGGCCAGGTCGGAACCGGCGTTCGGCTCGGAGAAGCCTTGGCACCAGCGCACTTCGCCGCGGGCAATCGGCGGCAGCAGATCGCGTTTCTGTTGCTCGCTGCCAAAGGCCAGCAGCACCGGCCCGAGCATCCAGATACCGAGGTTGATCTGTGGCGGCCGGCACTTGAGGCGGCGCATCTCGCTTTCCAGCACAGCCAGTTGTTCGTCGCTCAGGCCAGCGCCGCCGTATTCCTCAGGCCACTCGGGACAGAACCAGCGCTTGTCGCGCATGCGCTCGAACCACAGGCGCGCGTCTTCGCAGGGAAACTGCGGGTTCTGACTGCCCCACACCACATCGCCTTCAGCCATGCCGGTGCGCATCGACAGCGGGCAGTTAGCCTCCAGCCAGGCACGGGTGTCGTGCCTGAATTGCTCGATAGTGCTCATGAAAGTCCCCTTCGACCCGCCCCGGATCCGGGGCGAGTACGGTTTTTGTTTTTGATGGACCAGCGTCAGCGTTGGGTGCGCGGCATGCCGAGGCCAAACTGCGCGATCAGCTCGCGCTGGATTTCATTGGTGCCACCGCCAAAGGTCAGGGTCACCGAACTGCGCAATTCGTATTCCAGCTCGCCCTGCAGCAGCGTCGCCGCCGAGCCGCTGCGCATCGAACCATTGGCGCCGAGGATCGCCGCCAGCTTGCGCAGGATCTCGATGGCCGACTCCGAGCCGAACACTTTGGTGGTCGAACTCAGTGCCACGTCCATGCGCTCGCGTTCGAGGTCGGCGGCGATGCGCATATTGATCAGGCGCATCGCCTCCAGCCGCGCATAACACTCGGCCAGCGAACTGCGCACCCAGGCCTTGTCCATGGCCCGATGCCCCTGCTCGTCGCGGGCCCGCGCCCACAGGTAGACCCGGCGAAACAGCGCCACCACCTTGTCCGACCAGGTGCCCAGGCCGAGGCGTTCGTGGTTCAGCTGCGAGGTGATCATCTTCCAGCCACCGTGCAACTCGCCCACCAGCATCTCGTTGGGCACCCGCACGTTGTCGTAATAGGTGGCCGTGGTCGGAATGCTGGTGGTGGGAATCAAGGTGTGGGAGAAGCCCGGTGTCGTGGTGTCGACGATCAGCAGCGAAATGCCTTTGTGCCGTGCCTGGGTCGGGTCGGTACGGGCCGCCAGCCAGACGAAGTCGGCCGATTCGGCACCCGAGGTCCACAGTTTGTTGCCATTGACCACGAAGCCTTCGTCGTCCTGGCGGGCGCTGGTTTTCAGCACCGCCAGGTCACTGCCGGCTTCCGGTTCCGAGTAGCCGATGGCGAACATGATCTCGCCTGCGGCAATGCCGGGCAGGAAACGTTCTTTCTGCAGCTCGCTACCGTGAGCCATCAAGGCCGGACCCACGGTACTGATGGTCACGAACGGCAGCGGCGCGCCGGCGATGTTGGCTTCTTCGAAGAAGATCAACTGTTCGGTGGCGGCGTAACCCTGGCCGCCATGGGCCTTCGGCCAGCCGACCGCAAGCCAGCCGTCGCGACCCATCTGGCGGATGGTCTGGCGAAACAGCTCGCCGCCTTCCTTGCCGCGCAACTGCTCGCGCATGTCCGGAGTCATCAGGGCCTGGAAATAGTCCCGCACCTTGTGGCGCAGGGCATGTTGTTCGGGAGTGAGGTCGACGAACATCTGCTGCTCCTTAGGCTGCGCCGAGAATCAGGCCGCTGGTGGGTACGCCGGTGCCGGCGGTGACCAGCACGTTCTGCACATCCTCCACCTGGTTGACCGCCGTGCCACGCACCTGGCGCACCGCTTCGGCGATGCCGTTCATGCCGTGGATATAGGCTTCGCCCAGTTGCCCGCCGTGGGTGTTGATCGGCAGTTTGCCGCCACGGGCGTGGTGCCCGGCACGGATGAATTCCTTGGCTTCGCCGCGTTTGGCAAAGCCGAACTCTTCCAGCTGTGGCAGCACGAACGGGGTGAAGTGGTCATAAATCACGGCGGTCTGGAAAGACTCGGGACCGAGGCCGGACTGGCGATACAGCTCGCGGGCGACCACACCCATTTCCGGTAGCCCGGTGATGTCGTCGCGGTAGAACGAGGTCATGCTCTGCTGGCCGTGGCTGATGCCTTGGGAGCCGGCCTTGATGGTCACCGGTTTCTGCCGCAGGTCACGGGCGCGCTCGGCCGAAGTAATGACCATCGCCACGGCGCCATCGGATTCCTGGCAGCAATCGAGCAGATGCAGCGGTTCGCAGATCCAGCGCGAGGCCTGGTGTTCTTCCAGGGTGATCGGCTTGCCGTGGAAAAACGCTTGGGGGTTGGTCGCGGCAAAATCCCGCGCCGCCACTGCGATCCGACCGAAGTCTTCGCTGGTAGCGCCATAGGTGTGCATGTAGCGCTGGGCGAACATCCCGACCCAGGCCGCCGGTGTATGGAAGCCGTGGGGCATGTACCAGCCGTAGTTGACGTTGTCGAAGGTCGGTGCCGAAGCGAAGCCGTAGCTGCCGGTACCGAAGCGATACCAGGAACGCTCGTTCATGGCCCGATACACCACCACCACTTTTGCCATCCCAGTGGCCACGGCCATCGCCGCGTGCATCACCGGTCCGCAGGCCGCACCGCCGCCATGGGGCACTTGCGAGAAAAACTTGACGTCCTTGCACCCCAGCAGTCGGGCGATTTCATACTCCGGGACCTTGTCCACCGAGTAGGAGCTGAAGCCCTCGACCTCGGACGGATCGATGCCGGCGTCCTTGAGCGCGCTCAAGGTGGCCTCCAGGGCCAGGCGCAATTCGGTGCGTCCGGAGTTCTTGGAAAATTCGGTTGCGCCTAGACCTACGATCGCGGCACGCCCGGAAATCGATGAATCAGTCATCTGTGTCTCTCCGGCTGTCAGGGCAGGACCAGCGCGACCGTGCCGGTCACGTGGTTGCCCATGGAATTTTTGCCGCTCAAGGTGATTTCCACCGAACGGGTGTCCGCATCAACACCGGTGACGCTGCCATTGAAGGTCATGCAATCACCGGGATAGTTCGGCGCGCCGAGCTTGATTTTCAGCGCGGTGAATTGCGCCAGCGGCCCGGCCCACTGCTCGATGAACCGCTGCACCAGCCCGTTGGTGGTGAGGATGTTCATGAACACATGGGGCGAACCCAGGGCACGGGCCGCTTCCGCGTCGTGGTGACCGGGGAAGTAGTCACGGGTGGCAATCGCGCCGCCGTTGATCAGGGTCACCGTGATCGGCACGGCAAGCTCCGGCAGTACTTCGCCGGGGCGCACGTCGTCAAAGCGCTTGGTGTTCTTCGAGGTCATATTTCCATCCCAGCTTGTCGTTATCGTTGAGCCAGTCGCCCAGGCGTTCCAGGCTTGCCGCCGAGCCACCCAGGGCAAGGCACAGACCGCGGCTCCAGTAGAGAAAACGGTGGATCGGGTACGTCAGGTCGACGCCGATGCCGCCATGTACGTGCTGTGCGATATGGCCGATGCGATGCCCCGCTTCACAGGCCATCCACGCGGTGGCCAGGGCTTCGCTGGGCGCCGGCAGACCGGCATCGATGCGGTAGGCCAGTTGCCACAGCACGGTGCGCAAGGCTTCGACGGCGATATGGGTGTCGGCCATGCTCATCTGCACCGCCTGGAAGCTGCCGATGCTGCGCTCGAACTGCCGGCGCTCGCTGACATAGGCCACGGTGCGGCGGATCTGCTCTTCACTGAGCCCCAGTTGCAGGGCTGCCAATGCCGCTGTGCAGCGCAGCTCCAGCCAGGCGACGGACTCGGCCGGCAGCAGCGCGGTAGCGTTCACGGTCAAGCCTTCGATATGCAGGTCGGCCACCGCTTCCCCGTGAGTCAACACCGCCGACACCCGCTGTACCTCGGGCGCCGCCAGGTCGAGCAGCAGCAAGCGCGGTTGCCCCTCGGCCTGCACCAGCACCAGTGCGGCGCTGGCTTGGTCACCCAGGGACAACGCCGCGACCCGGCCATTGATCGACCAGCCCCCGGCATTCGCCTGTGCCTGCAACTCAATGCCCCGGGCACTGCTCAAGCCATCGACGGACAGGCTCAGCAGTGCCTCGCCGGACGCCGCTTTGGCCACCCACCCGGCACCGTCGCCAGCATCAAAACGGGCCAGAGTCGCGGCCGCCAATTGATGACGCCACAATGGCACTTGGGCCAGGGCCTTGCCCTGGGCTTGCAGGACCAGCATCAGTTCGGTCATGCCCAGACCGCTGCCGCCGTGTTCTTCGGGAATCGCCAGGGCATGTAGCCCGGTCTCGATACACAACGTCCACAGCGGCGCCATCATCGGCTCGCCACTAGTGTCCCACTGGCGCATGTAGTCGTCATGGCAATGGTCGACAAACAAGCCGTCGGCCATCTGCGCAATGGCGCGCTGGTCTTCGCTCAATTCGAAATCCATGGTGGCTCCTATGCCTCTACCGGCCGGAACAACGGCAGGGTCAGCTGGTCATCGAAGGTCTGGAACTCGACCTGCAAACGCTGGCCGATCTGCAATTGCTCACGCTCGATACCGACCAGACCGGCGATCAGGCGCACGCCCTCCTCCAGTTCGATCAGGCCGATGGGATTGGGGTAATCGAACGGCGGCACTTCGGGGTAGTGCATCACCACGAACGAATACAACGTGGCGCGGCCGCTGGCCTGCAGGGTGTCCCAGTCGAAGCTGTGGCACTCGATGCACACCGGTGCCGGTGGATGACGCAGGGTCTGGCAGGCGGTGCAGCGCTGGATCAGCAACTGCCCCTTGTCGCAGCCTTCCCAGAAAAACCGGGTGTCGTCGCTGATGCCCGGCAGCGGGCGCTTGGCCTTGACCGGTGCCGACTCAACCTTGGCCGGTGCCTTGGCGTTGGCCGCGCGGAATTTGAAGACGCGAAACAGCAGCTCGCCCACCGGCTCATCGCCGCCGGCCTTTTCAACGAAGTGGCTCATCACCAGGGTGACGAAAAAGCCAGTGCCCAGGGCGGTGGTTTTCTCATCGCCAACCGAATCCAGGCGCGTGGTGTAGTAGAGCTTTTCCCCCAAGCGCACCGGGCGGGTGAAGCTCAGCTCGGAATTCACCGCCACGGTGGAGGCATAGCCGTAGGCTTCCATCTCCTTGAGCACCTCGTAAGGGTTCTCGTCGGTGGAGCCAGGCGGATAGTTGTTGGCATGCAGGCCCTCCATGGTCCACACCTGCAACATCGCCGGCGGCGCGATCAGGCCCTCATGTTGGGTGCCCAGGGCAAAAGCCGGGTCGATGTAGAGTGGGTTGTCCACGCCCATGACCTCGCACCACTGGCGAATCATCGGTGCGTTGACCTCGTCCCAGGCATACACGCGGCCGTACTGGCGCCCCACCAGGGCGCGTACATTGGATAGCAATTGTGGATCAGCCAAAGTCGTCTCCTTCAGATTGAAGGCGGCCACCGAACCCGGTCGCCGCAATAGGTCGATCAGGTGGGCAGAACCTGCGCGGCACCGAGAAATGCCGGGCGTTCACCACCGCCGTGCAGCAACAGGTTGCAACCGCTGGCGTAACTGGCCAGCGGTGATGCGATGTAGAGGCAGGCGTTGGCGATGTCTTCGGCCACCGCCATGCGGGCGGCAGGAATGCCGGCAGCGACGGCGGCGATACCGGCCTCGGAGCCGTAGTGCAGATGCGCCTGTTCGGTCAGCACCAGCCCTGGGCTGACCGTGACCACCCGCACCTTGGGGCCCCACTCCACCGCCAGCGATTGCACCAACGCCAGCACCCCGGCCTTGGCCGCGCCGTAAGCGGCGGTACCTGGCGAGGAACGCAGTGCACTGATGCTGCCGATAAAGACGATGCAACCGCCCTGCGCCTGTGCCTGCATCAGCCGGTTGGCGTGCTGGGCGACGTTGAGCGGCGCGATCAGATTCAGCCCGATGATGCTTTCGTGAAACCTCGGCGAGGCCGTGGCGGCGTCGGCGGAAGGACTGCCGCCGGCGTTGTTGATCACCACGTCGAGGCGCCCGAAGTCGCGCTCGATGGTGGCGAACAGGCGTTGCAGGGAATCGTGGTCACGCACATCGGCAGCAATGAAGCTTGCACTCTTGCCACCCAGTGTCGGCACCTGTTCAGGTTCGCGCCGGGCACAGACGATCACCCTCGCGTTGGCTGCCAGGAATCCTCGTGCGATACCGGCGCCGATGCCCTTGGTGCCACCGGTGACCAGCACCACTTTGCCGCTGTAATCAAGACCCGAATGCAGCTCCATCATGTGCTCCTTTCTCTACTGACAAGGGTCACTCTAGGGACGAACCGCGGGGCAAACTACGTCTGAACGGACGATGAAAATTCAACCTCGTGAACAGGACACTGGCGGCCATTCACACCTTGTCTGGTCTTTGAGGCTGCCCATGTCCGACTCATCCGCTGCACCGATTCTGCTCGAACGCCCACTGCCCGGCGTGGCCCTGCTGCGGCTCAATCGCCCGCAGGCGACCAATGCCTTGAGCCTGGAATTGCAGGCGCTGCTGTCGCGGCATTTCAGTGAGCTGGCGATCGATCCCGAAGTGCGATGCATCGTTCTGACGGGCGGTGACAAGGTGTTCGCTGCCGGGGGCGACATCAACAGCATGGCCGGGGTCGGCGCCATCGATATCTACAAGCGCCACACCGAGCGGGTCTGGGGGCCGATCCAGCATTGCCCGAAACCGGTGATCGCGGCGGTCTGCGGTTACGCCTACGGCGGCGGTTGCGAGCTGGCGATGCACGCCGACCTGATCGTCGCCGGGCGCAGTGCGCGCTTCTGCCAACCGGAAATCCGCATCGGCATCATGCCTGGCATCGGCGGCACGCAGCGGTTGGTGCGCGCGGTGGGCAAGGTCAAGGCAATGCGCATGGCGCTCACCGGGCAACCGATCAGCGCCGAAGAGGCCTGGGTGGCCGGGTTGGTCAGCGACCTGGTGGACGATGACCAGGTACAGGCCCACGCCCTGGAGCTGGCACGAGTCATCGCGGCGATGCCGGCCCTGGCCGCCGAGCAGATCAAGGAAGTGATCCTGGCCGGCATGGACGCCCCGCTGGAGGCCGGCCTGGCCCTGGAGCGCAAGGCCAATGCCCTGCTGTTTGCCTCACGGGACCAGAAGGAAGGCATGCAAGCGTTCATCGATAAACGCCCGGCTCAATTCGAAGGGTATTAAGCGTTCGTCAAGGTACAAAACCTGTGGGAGCGAGCCTGCTCGCGATAGGGCCAGCATATTTTCAACATCTTGTTGACTGACCCGCCCCCCATCACGAGCACGCACACAGTTGATCGCATTTCAGGCCTGGCACGGACGTCAGGCTAACTTTCCAACGGGTCCCCAAGGCCCGTTTTTTTTATGCCTGCACCAATCCCTTGTGGGAGCGGGCTTGCTCGCGAAGAGGCCGGTACATTCAACATCTATGTTGACTGACACACCGCCTTCGCGAGCAAGCTCGCTCACAGTGATTTTGTGTGGGAGCAAGAGTTTAGATACTCATCACCAACTGCCCACTATCAATGCGCAACTCGACACCATTGATTGCCCGGGACTCGTCGCTGGCGAGGAACAATACGCTGGCCGCCACGTCTTCAGGCCGGCACATGCGGTTCATCGGGTCGCTGTCGATGGTCAGGCGGTTCGGATCGACGCCCTCGGGGAAGCTAACGCGGGTCATGTCGGTGAGTACGCCATCGGGGTGCAGGGTGTTGCAGCGGATGCGGTATTTGCGCCGTCGACACAGTACCGCCACCGAACGCGACAACGCCGCAACCGCCCCCTTGGAGGCGCCGTAGGCCAGATAATCATCACGCCCGGCCAGGGCCGCGATGGAAGACAGGTTGATAATCGAACCACCGCTGTCCTTCATCAACGCGATGCCTTCGCGACAGCCCAGAAACACACTGTCGGCATTCACTCGCAGCACCTTGTTCCACTGCTCCAGACTGGTTTCCTCAATCGAGCCGCCGATCAGGATGCCGGCGTTGTTGACCAGGATATCCAGGCGACCGTAGTGCTCGCGCACATGGCCGATGACCTGAAGCCACTGGTCTTCACTGCTGACGTCCTGACGGATAAAGGCAGCAGCCGGTCCGATTTCGGCCGCCAGGGCCTGGCCTGCCTCGACGTCCAGATCGCTGATCAGCACCTGGGCACCTTCGGCCGCCAGCAACCGCACGCTGGCAGCGCCGATCCCTTTGGCGCCACCGGTGACCAGCGCAACCTTGCCGTGAACCCGGCCGTTCTTGTTATGTTGATTGAGCATCATCATGTCATCTCGTGTGCGTGAATCGATTAAGGTTGCTGGCCGCGGGCGACAGCGGCGCCTGCACGACGACCGGAGAACACACAGTCGGCCAGAGACAAGCCACTGATGTACAAGTGCGAAGGAATCCCCAGGGCACTGCGCCCGGCCGCGTACAGGCCATCGATCGCCTGGCCTTGCTCGTCCAGCACTGCCCCGCTGCCTTCATCCACGCGCAAGCCGCCCAGGGTCAGGGCACCCAGGGGGAATACCGGATTGGTCACGGAGATATCACAGGCATAGAACGGCCCCTGTTCCAGCACCTGGCGCCCGCCCTCAGACTTGCCGAACGGCTCCGGCGCCTCGCCACGGGCGGCAGCGTTGGCGGCCAGCACCGAGGCACGCAGCACGGCGGGGTCCATGGACGTCGCGTCGGCCAGCTCACTCAGGCTCTTGCCCTTGCGCACCTTGAACAGCATCAGCGCCAGGGCCGGAAAACTCTGGAACCACCAGTAGCCGCCGAAGAGTGCCTCGCCAATGGCCTTCTTGCGCAACGGTGCATCCAGCACCAGCCACGCCTTGCCGCCCTGCTCTTCCATCAACGGCTGGCCCAGGGTGGCACCGTAGACTTCTTCATTGCAGAAGCGCCGGCCCTCGCGATTGACCACGATACCTTTGTGCCAACTGTACGGCGGGTTGAGGAAGCGCCACGCGGACACCCGTTCAAGCCCCGAACCCTGGCCGCCGACACTGGCGCCCAGACGCAAACCGCTGCCATCGCAGCCGGTGGCGCCGACCTTGAAGTTGCGCTGGAACTTCGGTGCATGCTGCTCAATCATCTGGCGATTGAAGATGAAACCACCGGTACTCAGGATCACTCCGCTGCGCGCACGCACCCGCTGGGGCCGGGCGAAATCCCGTTCGAGTTGGCAGACCTTCTTGCGCAGTTTATTGCAATAGCCAGGAGCGAAGTTCTGCAATCGCTCGGCACGGGCAGCCAGTTGTGCATGCAACTGCGCTTCCTTGCTGCCATCGGGAATACACCAAAACTCGACACCCAGCACCCGCCCCTTAGGATCGACCACCAGCCGTCGCGCCGCTGCCTGCAATAACGGCCTCACTCCGGCCTTCAGGCACGCAGCCTTGAGGTGAGCAAAAAGCAACGCGCCGCCCTGCCCCTTGCCCACGGTGCGATGACCGCGTGGCGCCGGGGGCAAAGGACCACCGTAGTCGGGCACCAGCTCGTTACCAGAGTAATAGAGGAAGTAACCGTCAGGTGGGTACGAGGTCTTGCCCCCCGGCGGCATCTGGTGGGCGTAGGGTGCGCCGTGGCTTTCCAGCCAATCGAGATTGCTCACACTATCGGCACAGAAGCGCCGCAGGGTGTCGTCGCTGACCACGCCGCGGGTTTCGTGCTTGAGGTAATCGAACATGGCTTCGGGGCTGTCGTTGAAACCCGCCGCCTGCTGATGGCGAGTGCCGCCACCGGCGTACACCACCCCGCCGCTCTTGGCGCTGGCACCGCCGCCGGTGAAGCGGTCGGCGATCAGCACATCGGCGCCCTGTGCGCGAGCTTCCAGCGCGGCGCAGGCACCGGCCGCGCCCCAGCCGACGACCAGCACATCGCATTGATCGTCCCAGGTCAGGCTGTTGCTATCGGCCACCTGCAAGGGCGGCAATATTTCGGTGCTGGGAATGTTATCGGACATGGACCCTCCTAACGCTGGCTGACCAGGTGGTTGGCGGCGACATAGCCGAAGGTCATCGCCGGTCCCAGGGTGCCACCCGCCCCCGGATAGCTGGTGCCCATCACCGACGCCGAGCAGTTACCGATGGCGTACAAGCCGGCGATGGTCGTGCCATCATCGCGCACCACTTGTGCATGCTCGTTGGTCAACAGACCGCCCTTGGTGCCAATGTCCCCGGCGTCCAGGCGCATGGCGTAATACGGGCCTTTGCGCAGCGGCGCCAGACAGGGGTTGGGCTTGATGTTGCTGTCGCCGTAATAACGGTCGAAGACGTTGCCGCCACGGGCGAAGTCGAGGTCCACACCGGTGCCTGCATAGCTGTTGACCTTGTTGACGGTGGCTTCCAGGCCAGCGCTGTCGACGCCGATCTGCCGGGCCAGGCCGGCCAGGTTGTCAGCCTTCCAGTACAGGTTGTTGAGCCACTCCTTGCGCAGGCGGCTGTCGGGCATGATCTGGCCCGGCATCAACGGGCCCATGGCGTAGTTGAAACGGAAATGCGCGTCGAAGATCACCCAGGCCGGCACCGATTTCCCGCCGGTTTTCTGGTTGTCCTGATGCATGGCATCGACGAACTCCAGGTACGGCGCCGCCTCGTTGACAAACCGCTGCCCCTCACCGTTGACCACGATGGCGCCAGGGAACGCACGCTCGGCGAAGATCCCCCGGGGCTTGTCTTCTCCCGGTACGGCAATGGTCGGCGCCCACCAGGCCCAATCCATCAAGGCGGTGGCCGCGCCCTGAGCCATGCCGGCTTCCAGCGCCGCGCCGGTGTTGTTGCCAGGCGGTGTCGCGCTCCAGGTTTTGCGGGTTGGCTTGGGCAGGTACTGGTCGCGCAGGACCTGGTTTTGTTCGAAGCCACCCGAGGCCAGGATCACCCCCAGGCGCGCCTGCAGTTGCAGCTCGGCACCGTCACGTCGCACGTTGATGCCACTGACCCGTCCGTTGTCGGTGATGAGGCCGCAAAAATCGGTGTTGAGCCACAGCGGAACATTGCGATCCATCAGCGAGCGACGCAACGAGGCCACCAGCGAACTGCCCAGGGACGCACGGCGATCAATCTTGCTTTTGCGCCGCCATTTGAAGTCCAGCTTGTAGCGCAGCATCAGTTTCATGATCAGCAGGCGCCAGCCAAAACTGCGGGCCATGACCTTGTGCGCATCACGCGCAGTCCAGGCAATGCACCCCATCAGCAAGGTGGAAGGCGACGGCTTGCGCAGGTTTGCCAGTTCCTCACCCAACAGGCTGGTGTCGAAGAACTCCGGGTCCAGGGTCCGCCCACCGGCCAGGGCACCCGGCAGGTGCGGATAATAATCAGGGTATTTGGCCGCCACCGCGTAGCGCACCCGGCTGATACGAGTGAGCTGTTCGATCATCTTCGGCGCATTGTCCAGGTAGGCGCGCAGGCGCGTTTCATCGACATGCTCGCCCGCCGCCGCTTGCAGGTAAGTCAGGGCCGTGGCGTAGCTGTCGTTGCCGTTCATGCGCGCGAAGTAATGGTTGTTGGGGATCCAGATACCGCCGCCGGAGATCGCCGAGGTGCCGCCGTACTGGTCGCTTTTCTCCACCACCAGCACGCGCAAACCCTGGTCGGCGAGGAACACCGCCGAAGTCATCGCACCTGCGCCCGAACCGACGACGATCACGTCGTAGTGGGTCTGAGACTGAACTTGAGCCGTCATTGTTTTTATGCCATTAGCTGAGGTCAGAAAAAAAACCGCCGACGACGCAGCGGGTGCGCTGGCGGAGTGCAGCCCATGATCGGGGTTGCAGGGGGATGGGCTCATCGTCAAAGTGGACTAGGGCCCGGCAACCAACCTCGCTCCCGTAGGAGCGAGGCTTGCCCGCGAACGGCACGACACGGTGTATCTGCCAGACCGCGTCATCGTTCTTCGCCGGCAAGCCTGACTCCTACAGGGACATGATCATCCCCAGGTGCATGGGAACGATCATCGGGCGGTTACAGCAAGGCGCGCCTGGCGGCCCACGGATGGGCCTGTTCCAATTGGCTCGCCAGGCGCAGCAGCACGTCTTCGCCACCCAGGCGAGCGGTGAACATCATGCCCACCGGAAGGCCGTCGGCGCTCTGGCCCAGTGGTAGAGAGATGGCTGGCTGGCCGCTGACATTGGCTATCACGGTGAAACCGGCGCTGCCCATGGCCTGATGGGCGTAGCTGTCCCAAGGCTGGTCAAGCGACAACAGACCCAGCTTCGGAGTCAGGCTGCCCGTGACCGGCGACAGGATCACGTCGTAGCGTTCGAAGTGCTGCTCCATCGTCGCGCCAATACTCTCGAACGCTTGCCGCGCGCGGTACAAGTCTTCGCCGCTGGTCGCTTTCGAGCGTTCGAGGTTGACCAAGGTGATCTTCTCCAGATCCTGAACCGTGGCAGCCCGTCCGAGTACCTGCTCCCGGTCATGAATCTGCACACGCAATGCCATGCCGAGCGCAGTGCCATGGGCACCGAACAACTGGCGCGGATCGATGTTCAGCGTCAATTCGTCGAGTTGATGCCCAAGGGCCAACAGTTGCTTGATGGTCTGTTCCAGTGTGGCGGCAATCGCCGGATCCAGAGGGGCGCCGGTCAGTGATTGGCGCACCACGGCCACGCGCAACTTACCCGGATCACGTTGCAACTCTTCCACATAAGGCCGAATCAATGGTGGGCACCAATATGCACTGCCCGCCTCATGACCCTGACCGGCATCGAGGAACAGCGCGGTATCGCGCACCGTGCGCGACACCACATTGGCAGCGCTGGCTCCAAACGAACCTTCGAAATGCAGTGGCCCGCTGGGGGTGCGATAGCGGGTCGGCTTGAGCCCGACCACGCCGCAGTACGAAGAGGGAATGCGGATCGAACCGCCGCCATCAGTGGCATGAGCCACGGGAACGATCCCCGCCGCCACCGCAGCGGCCGAGCCACCAGAAGAACCGCCTGCGCTCATGGCCAGGTTCCACGGGTTATGAGTCTGGCCCCAGGCCAGGGATTCGGTGGTGGTGGTCAAGCCAAACTCGGGGGATGCGGTCTTGCCGAACGGCACCGCACCGGCCTGCTCGTAGCGGGCGATCAGGGTGCTGGTGCGGAGAGCGGGCGGTGAGTCCTTGAACATCCGGCTACCGTTACTGGTGATCGTACCTTGTAGCGTGGTGTTCAGGTCCTTGAACAGCAGCGGCACACCGGCCAGGGTGCCCTGGTTGTAGGTGCCGGCGGCGCGGCGCTGGGCGAGCAGTGTACGCGCGTAGGTTTCATGCAGCATGTTCACTGCATTGATCTTGGGGTTGACCTCGTTGTAGCGGGCCAGCGCCGCCGCCAACAGGTCCTCGGCGCTCAGTTCGCCGCTGCGGATCGCCTGGCTCATCGCCCAGGCATCCATGGCCTGGTAGTCGCTGGCCGACAGTCCCGCCGCGCGAGCGTCGGCAAACCGCCCCAGTAGCCCGACGCCGAGAGCCACGGCACCTGCCTTGAGTACACTGCGGCGCGGCCAGCCGGTGGTGGTGGAG
Organism: Pseudomonas sp. FW305-70; assembly: GCF_058783925.1. Taxonomy (NCBI): domain Bacteria; kingdom Pseudomonadati; phylum Pseudomonadota; class Gammaproteobacteria; order Pseudomonadales; family Pseudomonadaceae; genus Pseudomonas; species Pseudomonas sp. FW305-70. The sequence goes on along the minus strand of NZ_JBYSYZ010000027.1, from coordinate 54,781 downwards.
TTTAGTGGTGCGTTTTCGTGGTTATCCATGGAAGTGATCGCGCCCTGATTGTGGGTTATTAAGGGATTGAGGTCCTACTCCTTGTGGGAGTGAGCCTGCTCGCGAAAGCGATAGATCAGCCAATGTTGATGTTGAATTTGCTGACCTCATCGCGAGCAGGCTCGCTCCCACAGGAGTTGCGGTATTCAGATGGAACAAGGCAGATGTTCATGCAACATTGAAGCGCGCCGACAACTGATCCAATGCCCGCGCCAGTTGTTCCAGGTCCGCGGCGGCCACCGCGCTACGCCCGGCGTTGGCCGACAACGCTCCGGTGCCGGTCGAGACACTCTCGACCCGGATGACCATTTCCCGCGTGACGCGCACCTGTTCGGTGATCACTGCAGCGATGGTGTCCACGCTGCGGATCACATCATCGGTGCCACTGCGAATCTGCGCCACTGAATCGCCAGCCTCATGGGCCAGGTTGACGCCGTCGCGCACCCGGCTGACCACCCGACCCATGCCGTCGACCACCGCCAGCGTGCCCTCCTGGATGCGCTGCACGGTGAGGTCGATTTCGCCAATGGAGCTGGCGGTGCGTTGCGCCAACAGGCGCACCTCGTCGGCGACCACGGCAAATCCGCGACCAGCCTCGCCAGCCCGCGCAGCCTCAATCGCAGCGTTCAGCGCCAGCAGGTTGGTTTGCTCGGCAATGCTGCGAATCACCTTGAGCACATGGCTGATCTCCCCGGAAAACCCTTCGAGCTCACGAATGTGCACGGCCGTGTCGCTGATCACGTCGCTGATGCGGTTCATCTCCTGGGCCATGTCGCGGATAAACCCCTCGCTCTTGCCCGAGCGCCCCGCCGAATGCTGAGTGATGTCGCGTGAGACACCGACCTGGTTTTCCACTTCGCCGATCGACCCCGACAGATCCTCCACCGCCCGGGAAATTCCGCGCACCGCGTCCGCCTGGTGCTGGGTAGCCGTGGAGGCCAGTTCCGCCGACTCGGCCATGTGCGCCGCTTCACGACTGACCCGCTGCACCAGTTCGCGCATTTGTGAAATCAGCCCGTGCAGACTGTCACGCATCCGTGCAATGTCACGCAGCATCAGCGCGAATTCGTCGCCGCCCTTGATCTCGATCGGTTGCACAAGATCGCCACTGGCGATGGCCCGCACGCTGGCACCGGCTTGGGCAAAAGCGCGCTTGAGTCGACGCAGAGTGGAAAACGCCGTGAGGCTGCCCGCCAGCCCGCCCACCACCGCCAGTACCATGTAAGCCCAAAGTGTCGAGCGATAGCGGCGCTCTGCCGCCTCATAGGCTTGCGCGGCGCTGGCTTTCTGCAACGCCTGCAACTTGCTCAACTCGGCCACGGCGGCGCTGCCTTCAGGCTCGGCCATGCGCAGAAAAGACAAAATGCCGGGCAGGCGAAAATCGCCGGCGCGAAAGGATTCCAGGAGGATTCCCAACTCGTCCCGCCACGCCTGATAGTGTTTGTCGAACGCATCGGCCACCTGCTGCTCTTCGCCGCTCAACGTGCGTTGACGATAGCTCGTCCAGACCTCGGCCAGTGCCCGGTTGTTGCTTTCGATGGCACTCAGGGTGGCTTCCACCGGACGGTCGAACGCCGCCACCAGCGGGCCTTCAGGGTCTTGCTGGATCGCCAGCAAAACCTGGCGTCGACTTTCACCAAGCCGATATTCGATATCACCGAACATCAACAATGTTGCCAGGTTGTCCTCGTTGATTGCCCGCAGGCTGTCGCGCGCCTGCTGCAAGCCATAGGCGCCGAACAGCACCGCCAGGACGAACAGCAAAGTCGCCAACAGCGCCCAGAGCCACAGGCGCTGGGCGATAGTAATTACCTTGAACATAACCAATGGCCTGTCTCGTGCAGCGGATGGGCGCGCAAGGCCCCCACGCTGAAATCAGTCGCAAGTGACCCCGGTCAGCATGGCCGCCAGATAGTGCTCGCCATAAGGCGGCAACAGGCCCCATTCGCGGCGCGGGTCGTGGGCAGATGCCTTGAACACCGTGCGCAAATGACTGAATTGGAGAAAGCCTTCGCGGCCATGGTAATGGCCCATGCCCGAGGCGCCGACGCCGCCGAACGGCGCATCGTGCATGGCGGCGTGCATCATCACGTCGTTAATGGTGACCCCACCCGACAGGGTGTGCTCCAGCACATGACGTTGCTCCTGCGGATCTTCACCGAAGTAGTACAGCGCCAGCGGACGTGGCCTGCCGTTAATGTCAGCGATGACCTGATCGAGGTCGTCATAGCTGAGCACGACCATCGCAGGGCCAAAGATTTCCTCGTGCATGATCTGGCTGTCCGGGACCGGATCAACCACCACCCGCAGCGGGCGCCGTCGGTCTTGTGCATCCACGGCCAGGGGTTCGGGCAGGCACTCGATGCGCGCACCGCGCGACTGCGCGTCCTCAACCAGACCCTCGACCCGGTCCAGGTGACGCTGGTTGACCACCGCCACCACATCCGGGTTGCCAGCCACTGTCGGGTTGAGGTCGCGATAGGCACAACGCAGCGCATCGAGGAACGATTCGAGTTGGGCCTTGGGCACGTACACCAGGTCCGGATTGATGCAAATCTGCCCGCCATTGCAGGCCTTGCCCGCGGCGATACTGAACGCCGCCTTGTTCAGGTCGGCGCTGCGCGAAACGATCACCGGCGACTTGCCACCCAGTTCCAGGGTCACCGGCACCAGGTTTTTCGCCGCATTGCCCATCACCAGCCGACCAATCGCCGTGCTGCCGGTGAACACCAGGTGGTCGAAGGGCTGGCTGCTGAAGGCATCGCCCAGTTCCGGCCCGCCGATTACCACCGCCACCACCAGCGGGTCGAGATGTTCGGCGCACAGGCGCGCCACCAGTTCCGCGGTGCGTGGCACCACTTCCGAAGGCTTGAGGATCGCCCGGTTACCGGCCGCAAGCGCCGAGGCCAGAGGACTGAACAAGGTATACAGCGGCGCGTTCCAGGTACCCAGGATGCCCACCGTGCCTTTTGGCTGATGCATGACCCAGGCCCCGGCTCCGAGCTGGTCATATGGGGCGAACATCGCGCGCGGCTCGTCCTGCATCCACGCCTGCAGGTGATCGCGGGCATATTTGAGCGATGCCAGGGCACCGAGCACGTCATTCATCAATGAAAAACCGACGGGCCGCCCGCCGAAATCCTCGTCGATTGCCGTGGTCAATGCAGCATGGTTGTGGACCAGCAGGTCGATCACTTGCTGGAGTCGCTGGCGACGGGTGTCGGCGCTGACGCTGCCAGCGCTGGCAAAGGCTTTTTTCTGTTGCGCCAGCAGGCTGGAAAGGTCCTGGACGCAAGACGCGGCTGTACTCATTGTTATCCCCTTGCAGGTTGGCTCGATGGCCGTTGAGCGCCCGATGCGCCTGGCGCCACCCTAGCCTCGCGGACAGCTGCGCCGCCTCGTCCAATCGGACGAGGCCGTACATTAGCGTTAGTCCGTTGAGACGATGTTCAGTGCCTGCAAACGCCCAATACTGGCCATACGAAAACCCCACCCCATGAGGCCAGTCATGGCAATGCAAAACATCAGCTTCGATCCCCAGGCATTTCGTGCCGCGCTCGGCACGTTCACCACCGGGGTCACGATCATCACCACTCAGACCGAAGACGGCTCGCCCGTGGGCATCACCGCCAACAGCTTCAACTCGGTGTCACTCAACCCGCCGCTGGTGCTCTGGAGCCTGTCCAAGCAAGCGCGCAGCCTGCCGGTGTTCAGCAGCGGCAAGCATTGGAACGTGCACGTGCTGTCCACGGAGCAGGAGACCCTGTCGGGACGTTTCGCCACCCAGGGCGAAGACAAGTTCGCCGAGATCGAACTCGATCATGGCGTCAGCGAGGCACCGCTGCTGCAAGATTGCACGGCGCGCTTCCAGTGCCGCACGGCCTTCCAGTACGAAGGCGGCGACCATGTGATCTTTGTCGGTGAAGTCCTCGCCTTCGATCACAGCGACCGGGCGCCGCTGGCGTTCCAGAGCGGCCAATATGCCCTGGCCACGCGCAAGCCCCGCAGCGAGCTGCGCCTGGCAACCACACCACCGCCACCGGAGTGCTGCTACACCGAGGACTTGCTCGGTTACCTGTTGGGGCGCGGCCATTACCAGGTACTGAACGCCTTGCGCCAGTTGCTGAACAGTCAGCAACTGGACGAACAGACGTTTTTTGTCCTTTCGATCTTGTGTATTCGCGACAACCTGACCCTTGAGGAAATCAACACCTTCGTCAACTACACCGGCCGCGAAGTCACGCTGGCGAGCATGCGCTTTCTCGAACGCCAGCGCCTGGTCGCGTTCGAGGGCTCGGCAGACTCGATACGGTTTGTCCTCACGGCTCAGGGCCGCGAGGTTTCCCTGCATCAACTGGCGTTGGCCAAGGCCGTGGAAGAAGATCTCTCGGTCAAGCTTGGAGCCGCCGACGCACAAGCCTTGAAGGTCTTGCTCAAGCGCCTGATCGTCGTCAGTGACCCAGGCTTGCCTGATCTGTGGGCACCGCGATGACCGCCCGCGCAGGTTTGTTGTCACCGGTCAGTGTCGGCTGGGGTAGCCATGGCTTGCTATTGCTGCTGGCCATGGTGTTTGCCGACAACTTCGTCGGGCGACAAATACTCGCGGTCATGGTCGAACCGATCAAAGCCGAATTCGCGGTCAGCGACACCGCCATCGGCTTGATCTCGGGCCTGGCGTTCGCCGCCGTCTATGCGCTAATGGGCCTGCCAGCGGGGCGGCTGGTGGACCGCATGCCGCGCATCCGTCTGCTGGCAATGTCTTGCCTGCTGTGGGCCGTGGCGACAATGGCGTGCGGGCTGGCTGGCAGCTTCCTGGCGCTGGCCTTTGCGCGAATGCTGGTTGCCGTCAGCGAATCGCCGACAACGTCGGCCTCGCTGTCGTTGATCGCTGACCTGTATCCACCACAACGACGCTCATTCGCAATCAGTTGTTTTACCGCCGCACCGACCTTTTCCTCGATCATCGGTTTGAGTATCGGCGCCTGGGTGGTGGAGCACTATGGCTGGCGCAGTGCGTTCATTGCCCTTGGCGTGCCGGCCCTGTTGTTCAGCGCCATCCTGGCCTTTGTCGTGCGTGACCCGCAGCGCGGTCGCTGGGACCTCACGCCACACCTCCACTCGCAACCTGCGCTGCTGGGCATGGGCGCCGAAGCAGGCAAACTCTGGGCATTGCCAGCCTACCGCTGCCTGATCCTGGCAGGCGGCCTGACCACGCTCAGCTCCTATGCCATTGGCATGTGGAACACCAGTTTCCTGGTGCGCTCCCACGGTTTGTCATTGCAACACGCTGGATTGTTGGCTGGGGTGATCTGCGGTACTTCGGCCGGGATAGGTGGTCTGTTCAGTGGCTGGTTGAGTGACCGCCTGAGCCGTCGCAATCCACACTGGCAAGTCTCGATTCCGATATTCGGCCACTTGGCGGCCATCTGTGCGCTGATCCCCTATCTGCTCTGGCCCGACTCCCTGTTGGTGCGTTTGGGCGATGTGCCGATTCCAACCGCCATGGTCTGGTGCGCGCTCTACTCCTTCTTTGCCGTGTGGTGGGTCGCCCCGTCCTACAACCTCGTCACCCAACTGGTGCCACCCGATCGACGCGGTACAGCCATGGCTCTGCAAACTATCGTCAGCACACTGCTCGGGGTCGGCGTCGGGCCACTGATAACCGGCTTGTTCAGCGATATGTTGCTACCGCTGTTTGGCCACGAGTCATTGCGGTATGCGCTACTGCTGGTGAACCTGCCGGTAATTTGCGCAGTGCTATTGCTGATGCGCACCGCGAGCAATGCGTCCAGAACGGGCTATAGCCACAGGGGATAAGCTGAGTTCAGTCCTATGGTGAAAATACTTTCATTCTCAGATTTTCGGCGTGCGTGTCCCGTTACGTGGAAATGAATAAACCTGCATCAATCTACGAAGCGTATTGACCACGATTTCATTTTTCCAGTAGACGGATCCACATGCAAACTACCATCGCATCAGCCAATCCAGTACACAGCGCTCGCGATCGAATTCTTGACGCTGCGGTTGAACTCTTTGCCACTCGCGGCTTTCAGGCAGTCGGCTTGCGAGATCTGGCGAGCAACCTGGGATTGCATGCCGGATCGTTATACCATCACATCGATAACAAACAAGCCTTGTTGTTCGAACTCATAGAATCTGGCTTATTGGATTTATTGCAAGAAACGAAGCGTCGAATGAAATGTGCTCGGAGGCCTTGCGAGCGACTGAATTTATTTATTCAAGCCTTCGTCAAATTTAACTTTAATGAAAAATACAAGTTAGCCCTGATTACCAGCGAATTTGCGAATCTTAATAAAGAACAACAGACTCGGATTATTCAGCTAAAAAACAGATACCTATCACTTTTAAGCACCGTTATCGCCAATGAGTACGATGAGAAAGAAAAGCTTAGTGGCGACATCTGCCCACTTACTAATACAGTCGTCATAATTCTATTTGGGCAGTCACAGTGGTATAGCTCTGAAACAACCGAACAGGAGCTCACAGCGACACTAACAAATATTATTACACACATAACTGCCAATTACAGAAGCCACTAGAGTGAATTCATCTTTACAACGCATATCTTCAACGCCCCCCATCAAAGGAGACTGTGGATCAAGCCAAGTTTCGCGATTTCACAACGACGCGGTTATCTGTGACGCAGCGAAAAACGAGTATGCATGTCCAGTTGGAGGGGCACTGATCTGGCGTTTTTCCAGCACCGGGAAAGGCATGTAGCTATATCGCTATTGGAGTTCAAGGTGTCAGGGCAAGGCACTGTCGGCCTGAAAAGGTTGGTTGTGGACCATCTAGATAGCGGTAAAACCTTGTTGAAGAGCTCCGGTGCGATACTGATCAACTATGGCACCTTAAGCGAAATCACTCAGCGAACGGTCGTCGGCGCTTTTCGCCGACAAAGCACGAATGCGTTTTTACACACTCTGGGCCAAAAACGGACACTCCGGGTTGCCTACTTATCCGGGGGCGATTCACTCTTTTATTTTTGAAGATGCCCGGCATCCAGGTGATGCCTAAGGAGACAGAACAACTTACAGGCGGTTACGCACTTATCTGGTTCAGTTGTGCCAATGACCATCCATCAGTTCGATCCCGCACACGGAGCAAGCCACTAAACTTCACAAGGGGGATGAAATCAACGCACCTCAAATCAGGAGATCTGTGATGAACAGAACATCTTGGCTGGCGTTGGTAGTAGCGGCAGGGGCGATTTCAGGTTGCGCGAGCAGAACCGAGATTGTTGATGTTCCCTTGCAGGCTACCCCACAAAACGCCGAGCATATCGCTCGAGCCACCCTCAGCCCGGTGGGCAATCAAACCAGCATCTGGCTCACCATCGGTGGTGTCCCCCACGACATGGCCGTACCTAGCCGCCTCGACACCGCTATCTATGCTGGCTCGTGCCAGCAGTTGGGCGCACAACCGGCGTACAAGACTCATCAGGCCAATAGTGTCGATTATCCATCGCTAGCGTCTCGAACCCAGCACTGGGCTCAGGCACCGGTGGCGCTGAACGAACTGACCAAGGGTGAATATGCGTTGCTCGTTCGCGCCAGCCCGGCAGACGGCAGCCGCCCTCTTTTCTGTGGCAACATCACCGCTGGCTAGGGGCGCATCGAGCAAGCTGTTCGGTACCGTGGCCTGTGCAACATCTGACAGGCTGCGGTGAAGCGTCCATCAGTGCTGCCTCCAAACTCTCCCGTGCGGTAAAAATTGAAGCCTCAGTAACCGAACCGTCGATGCGCGCAGCACCGGCCTCGATGGCGGCCAGGGAGTTGGCGATGCCCATGTTGTGGTGGTCGTGGAAACCGACTTCGGTCCCGGCACTCGGTCCGGCACGCAGGGTCCCGATCTTTTGTATCACTTCATCGGGCAGCATGTAGCCGGCCGAGTCGGTACAGTAGATGCAATTGGCGCCGTAGCTTTCCATCGGGCGCGCCTGTTCCGGCAGCTTCTCCGGGCTGACCATGTGCGCCATCATCAGGAAGCCGACGGTATCCAGGCCCATCTTCGCTGACATGCCGATGTGCTGGCCGGACACGTCCGCCTCGGTGCAGTGGGTGGCAACTCGAATGGTCGACACGCCGTGTTCGTGGGCCTGGAAACTGGCAATCGGGCGACCGAACTGCTGGCGTTCCTGCATGTAGGCCACGCTCAGGTCGAGCACCTGCTGCGCGCCGCCAGTTTGCTCGGCAGCCAGGCCGATGCAGGCCAGTTGCAGGCCCCGCTCAAGGTGCGGCCAGCCGTTACCGAATTCACCCAGCAGCGCGTCAGCTTCAAGGTACAGGCCTTTGAGCTGGATCCGCGCCTGGCGCCGGGTCTGGTCCATGGTCGGCAGCATTTGCCGCTCGATGCCGGCCCGCTCGGCGCTCACGGCAAACAGGCTGATGCCCGCCTCGCCGGTCGAACCTGGTTGCCGTGCGGCAATGACCAGAAGGTCGGCACCATGCCCGTCGAGTACATGCTTGAGGGTGGCGTCGAGGACAAAGCCGTCGCCCTCGGCCACCACCGTTGCCTGGACGTCGTCGGCCGACCAGCCGTTGGCACTGCTGAACGCCAGGATTTCCTGTTCGTCGCTGAATGCAAACTCCATCGCGGCGCCTTCTGCTCGTTTGGCGGGGCGCGCGTGGCGCCCCCCCCTTTGAGCATGAAGTTTGGCGCCGGCCGGACGCGGCAGAGTCGTTAGCCCTGCCTAGTCCGAACGGGTGATGTGGTGGCACAAGTGTTCGGCTGCGAAGCCGATCAGCGACAGTCTCCGCCCATGCGCACCAGCAGTGCTGAACGGTGTGGTTTGAGGTACGAGTTGATTTCACCGACCTGGCACGACGCCAGGTTCTGCAGTTCCGGTGCGAGGGGTTCTTGCACAAACAACAGCCCTGCCGGACGGGACTCCGATTGCAATTGCGCCGCCGTCAGCGGCGCCACTGGCCGGCCATGTAATAGACCAGGCGGATATCCGGCTCACCGAGGGTATAAGCCTTCTGCCCCGGCTGACCGTCGGCCAACGTGGCAACCTGCTCAAGACCGCCAAACCGGTGCGACAGCACCCGCGCTTCGACGAACATGTAGAACACCACGAACCCGGCCAGCATCACGTAGGGCACAACGGCCAGGACCGTGCGCCAGCGTCCCTTCAGGTCATCGAGCAGCGCCGACCAGTGCATCGCCAGCAGCAACGCCATCGACGGATAAACCGGCAACAGGTACTTGCCATGCTTTTCGGTGAACAGGGAAAACACCAGCAGCGGCAACAGACTGCAGCACAGCAGCATGCCGGCCTCGCGGCGCGAGCGGATCATTGCCCAGAACTTGCGCGGCTGTACAAACACGATCAGCCAGAACGGGAAGAAATCACCGGCCAGGTACAGCAGATAAGCGTACCAGGCCTCGGCGCCCTGCCCGTCGATCTTCTTCACGATGTCTTCGCTGATGATCGAGGCCCAGATGCCCCAGCCCTGACTCACAGACACCGCCACGTACCAGGAACTGCCCAGCGCCACGGCAATCAGCCAGCCCCAACCGTCACACAGATACGCCTTGGCCCGCGCATCACGGTAGATCAAGGCATAGGCCAGGATCGGCGCCGTCACCCACAACAGACAAACAGGCCCTTTGGTCAGCAGTGCACAACCCAGCAGCACGTAGCTGAGCCGACTCCACAAGACCCGGCCTTGCTGGAAGATGAATTGCCAGGCCGGTCCAATAGAAAAACGGCGGCTTCGACAAGTACAAGTCGCCATTCATGTAAGGCAGCAGCCAGCTGCCTGCCTCGCGCATTTCGCGCACGGTAACGGCGCGGCGGGCCTCGTTGACACTGAGGAACGGCACGCTGCCCAGCCCCCAGAAAAACAGCAACGCAATCGCGATGGCCACAAGCAACGTAATATTCCGGGTCGATAACGATCCGCGCATGACCTACTCCTTCAGGCTTTTACTTTTGGCAATCAACTGCAAGTTGCGAAAATAGACGATGGAGCCAAACGCCTGCCCGGCGATGAACACCGGGTCTTCGCGGTAAATGGCATAGGCAAGCAGCAAGGTGCTGCCGACGATGCTCAGGTACCAGAAGCTCACCGGGATTACGCTGCGTTTCTTGTATTCGCTGTACAACCACTGCAGGACAAACTGCCCGGTAAAGGCGATCTGGCCGGCAAAGCCGACGATCAACCACAAGGCTTCACGGGAGATGTTCATCCTTCGATCTCCTGGGCAAGGGTGTTCAGCCGCGTGCGCTTGATCAGCCACCAGACACCGAACAAATCGAGAATCCCCACGAGGGCGCGATCAAGGTTGCCGTATTTCGACACCCCGGCCGTGCGATGCCGGTGGTTGACCGGGTGCACGATCATGCGGCCGTTATGGCGCTGGATCAGCGCTGGAATATAGCGATGCATGTGGTCGAAGTACGGCAGGCGCAAGAACGCCGCGCGCTCGATCAGCTTCAGGCCGCAACCGGTGTCCGGGGTGGCGTCCTTGAGCAGGCGGCGGCGCAGGTTGTTGGCGAAGCGCGAGGCGTAGCGTTTACTCGCCGTGTCGCGACGGTTGACCCGGTGCCCGGCGACCAGTTACACATCGACCTTGTCCGGCTCGCCGCGCACCAGCGCGAGCATGCCGGGGATATCCGCCGGGTCGTTCTGGCCGTCGCCATCGAGGGTGGCCAGCCACGTGCCCCGTGCCTCACGGGCCGCGTGGTAGAGCGAGGTGCTCTGCCCCAGCGAACGCTCGTGATGGAGGATGCGCAAAGTGTTCAAGCCATCGTGGCGGATCTGCCTTGGCTCATGCAGGGTCGCATCGGTGCTGCCATCGTCGACGACGATGATTTCGTACGATTCAGCGGCCAATGCGACGCGGATTTCCTCGATCAATGGCTTGAGGTTGTTCGCTTCGTTCTTGGCGGGAATCAGTACGGATACAAAAATGTCTTGGCTCATGGAGTCTCTCTCGCCTTATTGGATTTCTTTTATAAGAGGCGAATCAAGGTGTCGTACACAGGCCGACTCGATGCAGGGCTCAGCTATTCAGGGCGATGACGACAACAGTCCCCTGCCCCATGGACGCGCTCGCGCGCGACCCCGCATACGGTGCCCGGCCATTTGTAAAAATGGCGTTAATATTTCATACACTTTTTGTCATCATTCCCCGGATGCCCCAGCGAATTCGGTTGCGATTGGCGCCCGCCCATCTAAAGTGCACCCACGCACGTGAAAAACATGAACCGGGTAAGGATGCACAACCATGAGCACTGACCAAGAGACGACTTTAGACGAGCCGCGGCTCAACAGTACGGAAATCCGCATTCTGGGCTCGTTGATCGAGAAGCAGGCCACCAGCCCGGAAACCTATCCCCTGACCCTCAATGCCCTGGTGATTGCCTGCAACCAGAAAACCAGCCGCGAGCCGGTGATGAACCTCACACCGGGCCAGGTCGGCCATAGCCTGCGCGCCCTTGAAGGACGCGGCTTCGCCAGACTGGTGATGGGCAGCCGCGCCGACCGCTGGGAGCACAAGGTCGACAAGGCCCTGGAACTGGTGCCGGCGCAAGTCATCCTGACCGGGCTGATGTTTCTGCGCGGCCCGCAGACCGTCAATGAACTGCTGACCCGCAGCGGTCGCATGCACGAATTCGAAGACGCCGAACAGGTGGTGCATCAGCTCGAACGCCTGATTGCCCGGGGTCTGGCCGTGCTGATTGCGCGTCAGGCGGGCCAGCGCGAAGACCGTTACACACACGCCCTGGGCGATCCGGAAGATATCGAAGCGATCATGGCGGCAAGGAACAACCCGTCCGAGCGTGGCAGCAGCGGGGTTTCGGTTGAACGGATAGAAGAGCTGGAAGCGCGGATTGCGGCGCTGGAAGAGCGGTTGGCACGGCTGGAATAATCAGACTACAGAGATCCAATGTGGGAGCGGGCTTGCTCGCGAATGCGATCTGTCAGTCACATCAATGCCGAGTCGACCATCGTCTTCGCGAGCAAGCCCGCTCCCACACTGGATCATGGACGCAGATTGCAATCGCGGTTGGCACAAAAACCTGTGCTCGCGATGGCGACCTGGAAGCCACCTGAAATCTGTCGCTATTCCCCATCCCAATAATCCACCCCATCCGCCTGCCGGGCCACCGCCACAAAGCCTGAAGCATTCCCCTCGGCATCGACCTTGAAGTCATCCATCACGGCGTATTTGCCGGAATCCGGATACTCACAGATCTCCGGCGATTGCTGGGTGCTGACGGCCAGGTAACGCAACTCGCCATTGCTGGTATTGATGATCTGATGCGCCCTTTCAGGCCCGCCCGGCGGGCAGGCAATCACATCACCGGCGCGGATTGGAAAACGTTCGGATCCCAGGCGGACTTCCCCTTCCCCGGCCACGACGTAGAACATTTCCTCATTGACCCGATGACTGTGAAACGGGCTGCCACGCATGCCCGGCTCCAGCACATAGAGGCGATATCCCAGCTTTTGCGCCCCCAGTTGCTGACCGACTCGGGCCTGGCGCTGTTGATAACGACCGGCGGTTTCACCGCTCGGCGCAAATGCTTCGGGCAGCGGTTCAAGCTCGACAGTGTTCAAATTGAGAATGGGGGGATGCATGGGCACCTCTTAGCTGCGGGCAAACGCCACGGCCTTCTGGAATTGCTCATCCGTCGGCCGTACACCGGTATAGAGCACAAATTGCTCCAGCGCCTGGATCGCGATCACTTCCAGCCCGGTGATGACCCGCTTGCCTTCGGCACGGGCACGCACGATCAGCGGCGTTTCCGAGGGAATCGCCACCACATCGAAGACGGTTTCCGCTTTTTCGATCACATCACCCTCAAAGGCCAGTTGCTCGGCCTCCGGCCCTCCCGTCATGCCGATCGGGGTGACATTGACCAGCATTTGTGGGCGACGACTGCCCAGCTCTGCCTGCCACTCATAACCCAACGACTGCGCCAGCGCCTGCCCGGCGCGCTCGTTGCGGGCCACGATCAGGCCGTTCTCATAACCGCCATCGCGCAAGGCGCTCGCCACGGCCTTGGCCATGCCGCCGCTGCCGCGCAGGGCAAAGGTCGAGTCCTTGGGCACCTGGTGTTTTTCCAGCAACTGGGCCACGGCAATGTAATCGGTGTTGTAGGCCTTGAGATGACCGTCGGTGTTGACGATGGTGTTAATCGATTGAATGGCGGCGGCAGAGGTGTCGAGTTCATCCACCAGGGCAATGCAGGCTTCCTTGAACGGCATCGACACGCCACAACCACGAATGCGCAGGGCGCGAATGCCGGCGACGGCGCCCGGCAGGTCCTGGCTGGCAAAGGCCTTGTAGTAGAAGTTCAGGCCCAGTTGTTCATACAGATGATTATGAAAACGCAGGCCAAAGTTCCCGGGGCGCCCTGAAAGGGACATGCACAGCTGGGTGTCTTTGTTGGGGTTCATCTGCATGGCAAAGCTCCTTCAAATGCACTTTTCGGATGGACGGGATTAGCCGTCCATCGGGATCTGATCGATCATGAAAGCCTGGACGCACAGGCTTAAACAGGTCGGTAAGAAAGTCGGTACAGACCTTACACAAAATTTACCTGGCGGCCGTGCTGTTTTTCGAAAAAAAGCTGTCTTAGAAGTATCCCCGCGACAATCCCTGGGTCTATTGCAGACACAGGCGCCGGGCTGAAGAACCGAGGAACTATCATGATCCGTAAAATCCCCACAGTAGCCTTGCTGATCGGCGCCCTCGCTATCACGGGACAGGCGCAAGCCCATGGTGGTGGTAATTACTGGCAGGGTCCGGCGGTGTTTGGCGCGATCGTCGGTACTGCCATCGTAGGTTCGGCTCTGATCAACGCCAACCGCCCGGTCTATGTCGCGCCGCAACCGGTCTACGCCCCGCCGCCTCCGGTTTACTACGCGCCACCGCCCCCGGTTTACTATCAGCCGGCCCCGGTGTACGTGCAGCAACCGATCTACTACCGCCCGGCCCCGGTGTATTACGGGCCACCCCGTGGCTACTACGGCCCGCCACGCGGCTACTACGGCCCACGACACGGCCGCTGGTAACGAAGACATCAAGCCCCGCTGAAACAGCGGGGCTTTATTATGCCCGTTGGTCGGTGCAGGTCTGGATAAATCTCGCCAAGGTCGCTATCGGGACAGTGCGCCCGGCAGAAACGGGCAAGATGGACGCGACCGCTTTTGTGCCGCGCGGCGAAAAACGGTCATATTTTTGTCATGACAGATCCGCAAGCTCGGCGCTGTCCGTCGAAAACAGCTTGATAACAACAAGGACGACCACATGCCAACGCAAAACCCGCACCGCATCGTCGGTCTGTGCACCTCCAGCAAGGTGTACAACGCACTGACCGAACTCAAGCACCTGGAAGGTCATCGCAGCGCCAAGTTTCTCTCGCTGCTGACGCAAAACCTGGTGCGCAAGGGCCTGCTCAACGAGCAGGAAGTAGTGAACATGCTCGATCAGGTGGTCAACTGACCGACCAACGGTCGTTTGCCCCCGCTGGCATCAATGACCACTATTGAAAGCGTTGATTACTCCTCGAGGCACCCGGACTTTAAAGTAGCTCCACAGATTGATGGAGGTACTTTTCATGTCCCAGGTTCAGATCATGTCCGTTATCGGCAGCGCCGTCCCCGCACAGCTCAGAGAGCTGGGCATGCTCGCCTGCTGGTACCTGGTGCAGGACGGTGTGCAGATCAGCGGCCCGCTCACTTCGCTGCCCGCCGCCCGTGAGCTGTCGCAACGCATCGGCTCCGGCCAGTCCGGCAGGCTCAGCGCCTAAGGCAGCTGCACCCGCGGTTTGGTTTCGATGAAAATGTCCCAGCTGGACATGAACAGGGCCGCGATCAACGGGCCGATGACAAAGCCGTTCAGCCCGAAAATCGCCAGGCCGCCGAGGGTCGAGATCAGGATCATGTAATCCGGCATCCGGGTGTCCTTGCCCACCAGAATCGGTCGAAGCACGTTATCCACCAGGCCGATCACGAAGATCCCGAACAATCCCAGTACCACGCCCTGCCAGATCGCCCCGGTGAGCAGGAAAAACGCCGCCACCGGTACCCAGACAATCCCCGCCCCCACCGCCGGCAACAGCGACAGAAACGCCATCAACACCGCCCAGAGCAATACGCTGGGAATGTCCAGGAACCAGAAAATCAAGCCACCCAGCGCGCCTTGTGTGATCGCCACCAGCAGGTTGCCCTTGACCGTAGCCCGTACCACGCGATTGAACTTGAGCTGCAAACGACGTTTCTGCTGTTCCTCCAACGGCACCGCCGTACGCACCTTGCGCGCCAGTTCCGCGCCGTCGCGCAGGAAGAAGAACAGCAGGTACAGCATGATGAAGAAACTGACGATGAACTCGAACGTACCCTGGCCAAAAATGAAGGCCTTGGCGGCCAGTTCCTGCCCGCCGGTCATCGCACTCTTGACGATTTTCTCTCGCAGCCCGTTCAACTCGCCCATGCCGAAGCGATCCAGCAGGTGCTGGAAATACGGCGGCAGGATGTGCTTGAACTGCGTCACGTACCCGGCGATGTCCAGTTCGCCACTCTCGATGTTCTTGTAGAGCGCGGCCCCCTCCTGGACCAGGAAGATGCCGAGGACTATCACTGGCAGGATCGCGATCAACAGGCAGATGCTCAGCGTGAGCAGTGACGTGAGGTTGCGCTCCCAGCCGAACTTCAGCTGCAGCCGTCGTTGCAGCGGAGCAAAGAGGATGGCGAGGATGACCGCCCAGAACACGGCGCCGTAGAACGGCAGCAGGATCCAGATGAAGGCGACGCTCACCAGGGCCAGAAGGATGGTCAGCGATCTGTCTTTCAGGGTTTCTTCGTTCATATTCGATCCATGCCCGCCGGGACGAAACACTTGCGCCCTGATGTTTAGTCCGCTACGGCTCGCGCGAGTGCCATCTCTTTGTTGATCAGACATAGATCCAGGTCAATAAACGCTTGGCACGGGGCGTTTACCCTGCGCGGCTTTTGCGACGACTCCACCATGAACCTCACCGCGCCAGAACTGCTCGCCCCCGCCGGCACCCTGAAAAACATGCGTTATGCCTTCGCCTATGGCGCCGATGCCGTGTACGCCGGCCAGCCGCGCTACAGCCTGCGGGTGCGCAACAACGAATTCGACCACGCCAACCTCGCCCTCGGCATTGGCGAGGCCCAGGCGCAGGGCAAGCGCTTCTACGTGGTGGTGAACATCGCGCCGCACAACGCCAAGCTCAAGACCTTCCTCAAGGACCTTGAACCGGTGATCGCCATGGCCCCCGATGCGCTGATCATGTCCGACCCCGGCCTGATCATGCTGGTGCGCCGGCACTACCCGCAGATGCCGGTCCACCTTTCGGTGCAGGCCAATACCGTGAACTGGGCAAGTGTCGAGTTCTGGCAGCAGCAGGGCTTGAGCCGGATCATCCTGTCGCGGGAGCTGTCGCTGGAAGAGATCGCCGAAATCCGCGAGCAAGTGCCAGCCATGGAACTGGAAGTGTTCGTGCATGGCGCATTGTGCATGGCCTATTCCGGGCGCTGCCTGCTGTCGGGGTACATGAACAGGCGCGACGCCAATCAGGGCAGTTGCACCAATGCCTGTCGCTGGAAATATTCGGCGCAGCCGGCCACGGAAAACCAGCTGGGCGAAATCGTGCAGACATTCGACCCCGAACCGACCCTGGGCATCGGCGCGCCCACCGATCAGGTGTTCCTGTTGCAGGAAGCCAATCGTCCCGGCGAACAGATGCCTGCCTTCGAAGACGAACATGGCACGTACATCATGAACGCCAAGGATCTGCGTGCCGTGCAGCACGTCGAACGCCTGACGCAGATGGGCGTGCACTCGTTGAAAATCGAAGGCCGGACCAAATCGCACTTTTATTGCGCGCGCACCACCCAGGTTTATCGTCGGGCCATCGACGACGCAGTGGCGGGCCGGGTCTTCGACCGTGGCCTGATGAGCGACCTGGAATCCCTCGCCCAGCGCGGCTACACCGAAGGTTTTCTGCGGCGGCATGTGCATGACGAATACCAGAACTACCAGAACGGCAGTTCGGTGTCGGAACGGCAACAGTTTGTCGGTGAGCTGACCGGGCAGCGCCGGGATCGCATGGCCGAGGTCAAGGTGAAAAACCGCTTCGGCGTGGGCGACCACATGGAGCTGATGACACCCAAGGGCAACTTCCACTTCGATCTGCATCAGTTGCAGAACGCCAAGGGTGGAGCGATCGACGTTGCACCGGGGGATGGGCATACGGTGTATTTGCCGATACCGGATGCGGTGGATCTGAGTTTTGGCCTGCTGATGCGAGATATCAACATGCCGTAGTTCCTGTGGGAGCGGGCTTGCCCGCGAAGAGGCCGGAACAGACACCGAAGATTCCCCGGAGACCCGCAATGACCGACACCCCCCTGTCCCCCAGCGAATTCGAAGCCGCCCTGCGCGCCAAGGGCGCCTACTACCACATCCACCATCCTTTCCATCAAGCCATGTACGCCGGCCGCGCCAGCCGCGAGCAGATCCAGGGCTGGGTCGCCAATCGCTTCTACTATCAGATCAACATTCCCCTGAAGGACGCCGCGATTCTCGCCAACTGCCCGGACCGCGACGTGCGCCGGGAGTGGCTGCAACGGATTCTCGACCACGACGGCGCCCCCGGCAGCGAGGGCGGAATCGAAGCCTGGCTGCGCCTGGGCGAGGCTGTGGGCCTGGATCGCGAGCAGATCCTCTCCCAGGAACTGGTGCTGCCCGGCGTGCGTTTCGCCGTGGACGCCTACGTCAATTTCGCCCGTCGCGCCTGCTGGCAGGAAGCGGCCAGCAGTTCGCTGACCGAACTCTTTGCCCCTCAGATCCACCAGTCGCGACTCGATGCCTGGCCGACCCATTACCCGTGGATCGACGTCGCCGGCTACGACTATTTCCGCACGCGCCTGAGTCAGGCACGGCGCGATGTCGAGCATGGGTTGCGCATCACCCTGGCGCACTACGTGACGGCCGAGGGGCAACAACGCATGCTGCAGATCCTGCAATTCAAGCTCGACGTGCTGTGGAGCATGCTCGATGCCATGAGCATGGCCTACGAACTTGCGCGCCCGCCGTATCACACGGTTACCGGCGACAATGTCTGGCACCGGGGGATCGCCCTGTGAGCCTGATCGATCGCCAGCAGTCACCGGCCTTGCGTCGCGGTTTTCGTCTGCAATGGGAGCCCCGTCAGGACTGCCATGTGCTGCTGTACCCCGAAGGCATGATCAAGCTCAACGCCAGTGCCGGGCAGATTCTCGATCTGGTGGATGGCCAGCGCAGCGTGGCGGCGATCATTGAGCGATTGAGCGCGAATTTCCCCGGCGTACCCGGGATCGACGAAGACGTGCTGGCGTTTCTGGAGGTGGCCCATGCGCAATTCTGGATCGAGTGAGACGCTGCCCGGACCGCCGTTGTGGCTGCTCGCCGAGCTGACTTACCGCTGTCCGTTGCAGTGCCCCTATTGCTCCAATCCGTTGGACTTTGCCCGGCACGGCGAGGAACTGAGCACGCAAGAATGGATTCGCGTATTCCGCGAGGCGCGGGACATGGGCGCCGCGCAGTTGGGCTTTTCCGGCGGTGAGCCGCTGGTGCGCCAGGACCTCGCCGAACTGATCAAGGCCGCCCGGGACATGGGCTATTACACCAATCTGATCACCTCCGGCATCGGCCTGACCGAGCAGAAGGTGCGCGACTTCAAGGTGTCCGGGCTGGACCATATCCAGATCAGCTTCCAGGCCGCCGACGAAGCGGTGAACAACATGCTCGCCGGCTCGCGCAAGGCCTTTGCCCAGAAACTCGCCATGGCCCGTGCGGTGAAGGCCCAGGGCTATCCGATGGTGCTGAACTTCGTCACCCATCGGCACAACATTGACCGGATCGCGCAGATCATCGAGCTGTGCCTGGAGCTGGAGGCGGACTTTGTCGAATTGGCCACCTGCCAGTTCTACGGCTGGGCTGAACTCAACCGCGTCGGCCTGCTGCCCACCCGCGAGCAATTGCAGCGCGCCGAGCGCATCACTAACCAATACCGCGAACGCCTTGAAGCCCAGGGCCACCCGTGCAAGCTGATCTTCGTCACCCCGGACTACTACGAGGAGCGTCCCAAGACCTGCATGAACGGTTGGGCCAACCTGTTTCTCGACATCACCCCCGACGGCACCGCCTTGCCTTGTCACAGCGCCCGGCAGTTGCCGGTAGCGTTTCCCAACGTGCGCGAGCACAGTATCGAGCACATCTGGAACGACTCGTTCGGCTTCAATCGTTTTCGCGGCGACGACTGGATGAAAGAGCCGTGCCGTTCCTGCGACGAAAAGCACAAGGACCTGGGAGGGTGCCGCTGCCAGGCTTTCATGCTGACTGGCGATGCCGCCAATGCCGACCCGGTGTGCAGCAAGTCGCCCCATCACGGGGTGATCCTCAAGGCCCGCGAGGAAGCCGAGGCACCGGGGTTGGGGATCGAACACCTGACGCTGCGCAACGCGAAGGCTTCGCAGCTGATCTATCGCGGCTAACCCGAACGACACAACCCCCTGTAGGAGCGAGCTTGCTCGCGATGGAGTGTCAGAAAAATGGGTGTCGACTGACACACCATCGCGAGCAAGCTCGCTCCTACAGGGGGGCTGTGGTGAATCCAGCCATTGGTCTGATTGCATTCACAGCTGGATGGTTTAGTGTGGTTTCTACCTTCCAAAACAATAAAAACAGGCTTTCCAATGAGCCAGAGTCTCAACCAGTTGCGCAAGTTCGTTTCCCCCGAAATCATCTTCGGTGCCGGTAGCCGGCACAGTGTCGGCAATTACGCCAAGACCTTTGGCGCACGCAAGGTCCTGGTGGTCAGTGACCCCGGCGTGATCGCCGCCGGTTGGGTCGCCGATGTCGAGGCCAGCCTGCAGGCGCTGGGCATCGAATACTGCCTGTACAGCGATGTCTCGCCCAACCCTAGGGTTGAAGAGGTGATGCTCGGTGCCGAAATGTACCGGGAAAACCACTGCGACGTGATCGTCGCCGTGGGTGGCGGTAGCCCGATGGACTGCGGCAAAGGCATCGGCATTGTCGTCGCCCATGGCCGCAGCATTCTCGATTTCGAGGGCGTGGACACCATCCGCGTGCCCAGCCCGCCGCTGATCCTGATTCCGACCACCGCCGGCACCTCGGCCGATGTCTCGCAATTCGTGATCATTTCCAATCAGCAGGAGCGCATGAAGTTCTCCATCGTCAGCAAGGCCGTGGTGCCGGACGTTTCGCTGATCGACCCGGAAACCACCCTGAGCATGGATCCGTTCCTGTCGGCCTGCACCGGCATCGACGCCTTGGTGCATGCCATCGAAGCCTTCGTGTCCACCGGCCACGGGCCGTTGACCGATCCTCATGCGCTGGAGGCGATGCGCCTGATCAATGGCAACCTGGTGCAGATGATCGCCAACCCGAGCGACATTGCCCTGCGCGAGAAAATCATGCTCGGCAGCATGCAGGCCGGGCTGGCGTTCTCCAACGCCATCCTGGGCGCGGTGCATGCCATGTCCCACAGCCTCGGCGGTTTTCTCGACCTGCCCCACGGCCTGTGCAACGCGGTGCTGGTCGAGCATGTGGTGGCGTTCAATTACAACTCGGCGCCGGAGCGTTTCAAGGTGATCGCCGAGACGTTCGGCATCGACTGCCGGGGCCTGAATCACCGGCAGATCTGCGGGCGCCTGGTCGAACACCTGATCGCCCTCAAGCACGCCATCGGCTTTCACGAAACCCTCGGCTTGCATGGCGTCAGGACCTCGGACATTCCGTTCCTGTCGCAGCATGCGATGCACGATCCGTGCATCCTGACCAACCCGCGCGAATCCAGCCAGCGTGATGTCGAGGTCGTCTATGGCGAAGCCCTCTGACGAGCAACAACGGGCCCTGACCGGGCTGCTGGGGCTGGGCAGCCACTCGGCGCGCAAGAGTCATTACCCGGAACTGGCCGCGCGCCTGGATGATCTGGAAGCCGAGCGCAACCGCTACAAGTGGCTGTTCGAAAACGCGGTGCACGGGATCTTCCAGGCCAGCCTGCACGATGGCATGCGCGCCGCCAACCCGGCGCTGGCACACATGCTCGGCTACCAGGACCCGCAGGAGGTGCTGTTCTCCCTGACTGACCTGGGCAGCACCCTGTTCGTCGACGGCGCGCAGGAACTGGAAGCCATCGGCGAAATCCTCAGGCACCAGCGCAGCCTGCACGGCTATGAAACCCGCTTGCGACGCAAGGACGGCAGTCACCTGGATGTGTTGATGAACCTGCTGCTCAAACCCGGCCAGGAAGGCCTGGTGGAAGGGTTCGTCTCCGATATCACCGAGCGCAAACTGGCCCAGCGACGCCTGCAGCAACTCAATGACGAACTGGAGCAGCGCGTCGTCGCGCGCACCGATGAATTGCTCGAAGCCAACCGTAACCTTCAGCAGCAGATCACCCAGCGTAAACAGATTGCCAAGGCCTTGCGCGATGCCCGTGATGCCGCCGAGGCCGCCAACCACAGCAAGGACAAATACCTCGCCGCTGCCAGCCACGACCTGCTGCAACCGCTGAACGCCGCGCGGTTGCTGATTTCGACCTTGCGCGAACGCAAGTTGCCGCAAGCCGAACAGGTGCTGGTGGAACGCACTCACCAGGCCCTGGAAGGCGCCGAAGACCTGCTGACGGATCTGCTCGACATTTCCCGGCTCGATCAGGCCGCGGTCAAGCCGGACGTTGCGTCATACCGCCTCGACGAATTGCTGGGGCCTCTGGTGTCGGAGTTCCAGTCCGTCGCCCAGGCGGCCGGTTTGAACCTGCGGGTGCACCTGGCCGATTACGCCATCAGCACCGACTTGCGCCTGATGACGCGGATCCTGCGCAACTTCCTCAGCAATGCCTGCCGCTACACCGATGAAGGCAGCATCCTGCTGGCGGCAAGGCGTCGGGGCGAGATGTTGCGCCTGGAGGTCTGGGACACCGGGCGTGGCATCGCCGCCGACCGGCTCGATTCGATCTTCCTCGAGTTCAACCAACTGGACGTCGGCCGCGCCGCCGACCGCAAGGGCGTGGGCCTGGGGTTGGCGATTGTCGAGCGCATCGCCAAGATCCTTGGCTACAGGATTGGCGTTCACTCGTTGCCGGGGCGGGGTTCGATGTTCAGCATCGAGGTGCCGTTATCCGACGAGGTTCCATTGCCCGTGAGCCAGGCGGTGCCACAGCCGGGCACCGGCAACCCGTTGCCCGGACGCCGTTTACTGGTGATCGACAACGAAGTGAGCATTCTCCAGAGCATGGGCGCGTTGCTCGGGCAGTGGGGCTGCGACGTTCTGGTCGCCACCGATGAAGCGGCTGCGCTGGCGGCGTTAGGCGGGCAAGCGCCGGACCTAATTCTCGCGGACTACCACCTCGATCACGGGGTGGTCGGCTGTGATGTGGTGCGACATTTGCGCGAGCATTTCCACCAGGATATTCCCGCGGTGATCATTACTGCCGACCGCACCGACCATTGTCGGCGTGCGTTGCAGCGGCTCAACGCCCCCTTGCTGAACAAACCGGTGAAGCCTGGCAAGTTGCGAGCGGTGTTGAGTCAACTGTTGGGGGCGTCTGCCTGATACGGCCGATACTGCAGGGTCAAGCCCAGTGCGGTGGCTTGACCTTGCTCCAGCAAGCGCAACCCCGGCCGACCGGGCAGGTGGTGCGCGTTGACCGGGTGGCTCACCGGTTCGATGCAGAAAAATTCCAGGCCCACGGGGCAGTAGAGCAGGTAGTAATCGCTGCCGGTGGCCTGGCAGTCCAGTTCGTATCCGAGGTCGGGCTGGCGGATCAGGCAGTGGCCGTTCCATTCGCAGAAGCCGTTGTCCACGAGCGATTCGGGCAATGGCTTGAGCTGCTGAAAATCCCACTCGACCGGCAATGCGCTGAGTTGCGTCGGTAGTTTTTTCTCATTGCACAACCATACCTCTCGGGCTGCGGCCTGCAGTTGGGTGTTGGCGGTGCGCGGCAGATACGGATGCAGTCCCAGTCCATGCCAGGCGGCATGTTCGGCCAGATGCGTAACGCTCAATTCGATGCTCAGCTTGCCCGCGTTCAAATGGAAACGTTGCCGGGCGCGATAAGCGAAAGGGGTTGTGCTGTCGAGTTGCAGGACCACTTCATTTTCCGACCGGGAAACCACCTCCCACGTCTGCTGCCAGGCGCTGCCATGGATCGGCAGGGGATCGGTGAGGCTGTTGGGCGCCAGTGCCAGCCAGCCATCGGGGCAATCGAAACCGCCTTCGGCAATGCGGTTGGACCAGGGGATCAAGGGAAAGCAGCCGAGCTTGCCGGGCAGGCCGGTGTTCAGGGCGTGCTCATCGGCGTGGCGCAGCAAGGGCTGTCCGCTGCTGCGCACGGTCCAGTTGACGATGCTGGCGCCGAGTTCGGGGGCGAGGGTCAGCTGAGTGTATTCGTCTTCGAGCTCGAGAAGTGCGGGCGTCATCGTCATCACTGATCCTGAAATCGCGGTTCCGGCAATCCCTTCACGCCAGGATCGAGCGCGAACACCCCCCCGGCCAGTGATTGCCGGTCATGGTCATCGCCGGGGCGGATCGAGGTCACGAACAGTGTGTCCAGTCGAAGGCCGCCGAAGGCGCACATGGTGGGTTTTTTCACCGGTACGGAGAGGGAACGGTCAAGCCGGCCGTCGGGGGTAAAACGGTGGATCAAGCCGGCGTCATTGGCGCAAATCCAGTAGCAGCCATCGGCGTCGACCGCCGCACCGTCGGGTCGACCTTCGTGCCGGTTCATGTCAACGAACACGCGGCGGTTGGAAGGGGTACCGGTTTCGATGTCGTAGTCGAAGGCCCAGATCTGCTGGACCTGCGGATGGGAGTCGGACAGGTACAGGGTGCGCCCGTCCGGGCTGAAGCCCAGGCCGTTGGGCACGATGAACCCGCTCAGCCTGGAATCGAGCGGCCCGCGTTGTCCGGCGCTGTAGCGGTACAACCTTCCGTCGGCGGCGTTGGCGGCCATGTTCAGCACCATGCTGCCGGCCCAGAAGCGGCCCTGACGGTCGCAGCGGCCGTCATTCAGGCGCATGTCGGCGCGGGCATGGTCGACGTGGGCCAAGGGTTCACTGTCGAGACTGCCGTCGTTGCGCGGATGCAGGCGAAAGAACCCGCTTTCCATGCCGGCGACCCAGCCGCCGTCAGCATGAGGCGCGATGCAAGCGAGCATTTGCGGGGTTTTCCAGGTAGCCACCTGCCCGGTGTCGGCACTCCAGCGCTGTAAACCGCCGGCGGGAATATCGACCCAGTACAGAGCGCTTTCCTCAGGCACCCAGACCGGGCTTTCACCGACTGCGTTACGGGCGTCGACAATCAATTCGGCTTGCATGGCAACTCATTCCCTTGGTTCTTGTTGTGGGGATCAAGCGGGGTGCGAAGGTTCAGTCACCGAACGGGCCGGCTACGCAAAAGGCGCCGCCCTGGTACAGCCGCGCCGGATCATCGGCGGCAGGCATCGGCTGGGTTTCGATTTTTTCGCGGAACTGTTCGGAGCTGTCCTGCGCGACAAAACCCAGGGCCGTAGCGTAGCGGTTGTCCCACCAGACGTCCTTGTTGTCGGACACGCCGTAGACCACGGTGTGGCCGACGTTCGGGGTGTACAAGGCGCGTTCGAGCAGTTGCGTCAGGTCGCCGAAACTCAGCCAGGTGCTCATCATCCGCCGGTTGTGCGGCTCGGGGAACGAGGAGCCGATGCGCACGCTGACGGTCTCGATGCCATAGCGGTCGAAGTAGAACGTGGCCATGTCCTCGCCGTAGGACTTGGACAGGCCGTAGTAGCTGTCGGGGCGGCGAGGGGAGTGGGCGTCGATGACTTCGTCCTGCCGGTAGAAGCCGATCACATGGTTGGAACTGGCGAAGATCACCCGCTTCACCCCATGGCGGCGCGCGGCTTCGTAGATGTGGAACACGCCACAGATGTTGGCGCCGAGGATCTGTTCGAACGAGTGCTCGGTCGACACGCCGCCGAAGTGCAGGATCGCGTCCACGCCTTCGACCAGTTGATGCACCGCTTGCTTGTCGGCGAGGTCGCACGGCATCACTTCTTCGCGATCATCGATGGCGGGCGCGATGTCGGCGATGTCCGACAGGCGAATGACATTGGCGTAAGGGCGCAGGCTTTCGCGCAGGACTTTGCCGAGGCCACCGGCGGCGCCGGTCAGCAGCAGGCGGTTGAAAGGGGGGCGGGCGGTTGCTGTGGTCGTCATGGGAATCCTGGGTGCGCTGTTATTGGTTTGTTGTAGGTTGTCGTATGACTTGGTTGAAGTATCGTTAGGCTTTCCGGCTCTTGTCAACGCGGCATTGGTGGAAATTGACGGAGGGTCGTCCTGTCTTGTCCTGTCCGTCCTGTGGGAGCGAGCTTGCTCGCGATGAACCTGAGAACGCCACGGGGTATCAGGTTTCCAGCGTTATCGTTGACGACCATCGCGAGCAAGCTCGCTCCTACAGGGGGGGGATTTGATCCCGGGATTTACAACAACGAAATCGGGTAGCTGATGAAAATGCGGTTTTCATCGAATTCGTTGGTGCTGAAACTCTTGCGGATACTCGCGTTACGCCATTTCACGTTGAGGTTTTTCAGCGCACCGCTTTGCACCGTGTAGGCCAGTTCGGATTCGCGGCCCCATTCCTTGCCATCGGTGATCGCGCCGGTGTGCACGTTGTCACCGCTGATGTAGCGGTTCATCAGGGTCAGGCCGGGAATGCCGAGGGCGACGAAGTTGTAGTCGTGGCGCGCCTGCCAGGACTTTTCCCGGGCGTTGTCATAGCTGGAGTTGTAGCTGTCGTTGGCCAGGGTGCCGCCGCTGGTGCCATTGACCCGCATCCACACGTCGTCGCCGGTGAGCTTTTGCAGGCCGACATAGAAGGTGTTGCCGCCATATTTGGCCGAGAGCAGGGCAAACGCGGTCTTGTTGTCGAGGTCACCGGCCTTGGCGCTGCCGTCTTCCTTGCCGATGAAATAGCCCAGGTTGGCGCCCAGGGTCCAGTCGCCGACGGGTTGGCTGTGGGTCAGGTTGAAGTATTGCTGCTGGTAAATGTCGCTGAGTTCCGAGTACCAGACGCCGACCTGCGTGCGCTTTTCATTGAACGCGTATTCACCGCCGCCGAAGTTGAAACGGTCGGAGCTGAACGCCGTTTTACCGTTCATGAACATGTCTTCCATGCTCGCGTCATTGCGCGGGCTGTTTTTCTGGAATTGACCGCCATACAGTGTCAGGCCGCTGATTTCGGTGGACGTCACCTGGGCGCCCTGGAAGGTCTGCGGCAGCGAACGACCGTCGTCGGAACGCAGGATCGGCAGCACCGGCATCCATTCGCCGACCTTCAATTCGGTTTTCGAAATCTTGCCTTTGAGCGCCACGCCCAGGCGGCCGAAGTTGTCGGCGGGGCGGCCGTCGTCGTGGATCGGCAACAGTTGCGTACCGCCAGTACCCTTGCCGCCATCGAGCTTCTGCGAATACAGGCCCAGTACGTCTAAACCGAAGCCCACGGTGCCCTGGGTGAACCCGGACCTGGCATCGAGTATGAAGTTTTGCGTCCACTCCTCAGCCTTGCCCTGGGGGTAGGCCGGGTTGGTGTAGTTGCGGTTGATGTAGGCGTTGCGCAGGTTCAGCGTGGCCTTGGCGTCGTCGGTGAAACCTGCGGCCTGGCCGGTGATGGGCAAGGCGAAGGCCAGCCCGCTGCAACCGATCAGGCTCAGGGTATGACGACGAGAAGGGTATGCACGCGAAGAACGGGCGGACGAATTGCGGACGAGCTTGCTCACTGTGACGCTCCCTTGTTTCTTGTTTTTATAGTTGTCATACGTCGTCGTACAACATTGCGAGCGATATTTGCGGGATTTTTGGGGGTTGTCAATCGGAAGTTATACGATGACTTGTGGCGGGGTGGATTAGACGTTCAGCTTTCTGACTGCGGCTGTACGAAGATTCGTTTTCCCCTGTCGCCGCAGTCCAGAGCGGATGCTAGTCTTGCTCAACGCTGTTGTCGGGGACCCGCATGGGCAATCACAAGATCGAGATTCGTCGCAGTAACGTCGAAAAAATCCTGCTGGGGGCGGAAAAGGTCTTCGCTGAAAAGGGCTTCGGCAGCACGGCCATGGCCGACATCGCCGCTGAAGTGCAACTGCCGCGTTCCAACCTGCATTACTACTTCAGCACCAAGACCGAACTGTACAGCGCGGTGCTGTTCGATTTGCTGGAAGTCTGGAAGCAGGACGCGCTGTGCTTCGAGATGTTCGACGACCCGCGCGTGGTGCTCAGCAGCTACATCCGCGCCAAGATGAACCATTCCCGCAGCCGGCCTTATGGTTCGAAAGTCTGGGCCAACGAAATCATCCACGGCGCACCGACCCTCGGCGCAGCGCTGGATGCGAGCCTGTACGACTGGGCCAAGATGAAGGAAGCGAAAATCCGCCAGTGGGTGGACGACAAACGCATCCTGCCGGTGGAGCCGTCGAGCCTGCTGTACATGATCTGGGCCTCGACCCAGCACTATGCCGACTTCGATCACCAGGTGAATATTCTCAACGACCACCAGCCGCTGTCGGACATGCAATTTGAAAAAGCAGTGCAGACGGTGACCCGTGTGATTTTGCGGGGGATCGGGTTGGAGCCTTGAGGTTTATGTTGACTGTGCCGGCCTCTTCGCGAGCAAGCCCGCTCCCACAGGGGATCTCGGTGTTTATGCGATCCCTGTGGGAGCGGGCTTGCTCGCGAAGGCGCCAGATCAGGCGCCGCAGATTTCAAGGGCTGACGTGATACGGATTCCTCGGATCATGATTCCAGTCCAGGAACGGCTTGCCAGTCTCCACCGGCACCATCTCGATACAGTCCTGCACCGGGCAGGTGATCTGGCACAGGTTGCAGCCCACGCACTCCTCATCGATCACCTGATACTTGTGCGTGCCATCCGCTTGCTTGAGGCTGGCCACGGCCTGGTGCGAGGTGTCCTCACAGGCAATGTGGCAACGACCACAGCCGATGCACGCCTCCTGGTCGATTTTCGCGATCACCTGGTAGTTGATGTCCAGGTACTTCCAGTCCGTGGTGTTGCCCACCGCGCGCCCGGAAAATTCCGCGACGCTGGCGTAGCCCTGACTGTCCATCCAGCGTGACAAACCGTCCTTCATGTCTTCGACAATCCGGAAGCCATGCAGCATCGCCGCCGTGCACACCTGCACCGCGCCGCTGCCCAACGCGATGAATTCCGCAGCGTCGCGCCAGTTGCTGATGCCGCCGATGCCGCTGATTGGCAAGCCTTGGGTCTGCGGGTCACGGGCGATTTCGGCGACCATGTTCAAGGCAATCGGCTTGACGGCCGAGCCACAGTAACCGCCGTGGGTGCTCTGGCTGCCGACCATGGGATTGGCCACCATGCGCTCGAGGTTGACGCTGGTGATCGAGTTGATGGTGTTGATCAGCGAAACCGCATCGGCACCGCCACGGTGGGCCGCACGGGCGGCGACGCGGATGTCGGTGATGTTCGGTGTGAGCTTGACGATCACCGGCAGCGAGCAATAGGTCTTGCACCAGCGCGTGACCTGTTCCACGTATTCCGGTACCTGGCCGACCGCGGCGCCCATGCCGCGTTCCGGCATGCCGTGGGGGCAACCGAAGTTCAGTTCGATGCCGTCGGCGCCAGTGGCTTCCACCAGCGGCAGGATGTGTTTCCAGGATTCCTCGACGCAGGGCACCATCAAGGACACGATCAGCGCGCGGTCCGGCCAGTCCTTTTTGACCTGGGTGATTTCCCGCAGGTTGATCTCCAGCGAGCGGTCGGTGATCAGTTCGATGTTGTTAAAGCCAAGCACCTCCCTGTTCGCCCCGAAGTGCGCCGAGTAGCGCGACGACACGTTGACCGCCGCCGGATCTTCCCCCAGGGTTTTCCAGACCACGCCGCCCCAGCCGGCCTCGAAGGCGCGGACCACGTTATAGGCTTTGTCGGTGGGTGGCGCGGAGGCCAGCCAGAATGGATTGGGTGCCTTGATGCCGGCGAAGACAATCGACAGATCGGCCATTTACGCAGCCTCCACGTTGAGCATCAGTTGAGTGTTGATCGCCTCGGCGGCGCGCTTGCCATGTTGCACCGCTTGCACGGTGAGGTCTTGATCGAGGCTGGTGCAGTCGCCGCCGGCATACACGCCGGGGATGCTGGTGCGCAGCTGTTCATCGACGGCGATGCGCTCGCCCTGACGCTTGAGTTCGCGCGCCAGCGGATCGGCGAGGGCGTCGCTGTCGAAGGCCTGGCCAATGGCCTTGAAGATCGCGTCGGCGGCCAGTTCAAAGGTTTCACCAGTGGTTTGCAGGCGACCTTCGACCAGATGGGTGCGGGCGAAACGCATGCCGCGCACCCGGCCGTGGTCATCGAGCAGCACCTCTTCAGGTTGCGCCCAGGTCATCAGCCGCACCTGATTGGCTTTGGCAATCTCCTGTTCGTGATGGGTGGCGCCCATGTCTTCAGCGCCGCGCCGGTACACCAGGTTCACGTCACGGGCGCCGAGACGGGCCATTTGCACGGCCATGTCGATGGCGGTGTTGCCCGCGCCGAGGACGATGCAATGGTCGGCCAGGGGCAATTGGCTCAGGTCATCGGCCTGGCGCAGTTCGCGGATGTAGTCGGTGGCGGCGAGCAGGCCGGGCGCGTCTTCGTGGGCCAGGCCCAGTTGTTTGCTGGCGTTGAGCCCGAGGCCGAGGAACACCGCATCGAACTGTTGATGCAGTTCGCTGAGGGTCAGGTTGTCCCCGAGCTTGTGCCCGTGGCGGATTTCGATTCCGCCGATTTCCAGCAGGAACTCAAGCTCCCGTTGCGCGTAGTCGTCCACCAGTTTGTATTTGGCGATCCCGTATTCATTGAGGCCGCCCGCTTTTTCCCGCGCCTCGAAAATCACCACGTCATGCCCGTGCATGGCGCTGCGGTGGGCGCAGGACAACCCGGCTGGACCTGCGCCCACCACGGCGATGCGTTTGCCGGTGGCGGCAGCACGCGGGAACGGGTGAGTGCTGAAGTGGGCGTTGTCCACGGCGTAGCGCTGCAACAGGCCGATCATGACCGGCGCGCATTCGTGGGCGTTGTTGCGCACGCAGGCTTGCTGGCAAAGGATTTCCGTCGGGCACACCCGGGCGCAACTGCCACCGAGGATGTTGGCCGAGAGGATCTTCTGCGCGGCGCCTTGCACGTTGTCCTGCTGGATATTGCGGATGAACGAGGGAATGTCGATTTCGCTCGGACAGGCATTCACGCAGGGCGCGTCGTAGCAATACAGGCAGCGCGAGGCTTCCAGGTGCGCCTGGCGCTCGTTGAGCGGCGGCGCCAGATCGGTGAAATGGCCGGCGAGGGCGGCCGCATTCTCAACGGGATGCGGAAGGTGGTCCAGGGTCTTGATCACGGTGTTGGCCTCACGGTTATTTGAGGTGCTGCCTCTGAATGGGCATTGTTTTTTGTGTTGTCTGTGCGGGCCTCTTCGCGAGCAAGCCCGCTCCCACAGGATCTCGGGTGTTCACAAAACCTGTGGGAGCGAGCTTGCTCGCGATAGGCCGCAGGCCGCAGGCCGCTTTCAGCGTTTCACAGCAACAGGCTGATTCAACTCGGCCCGCTTGCTCAGCAAATCAAACACCGCCGGGTACGCCGGCCGTTCGATGTAGCGCCCGGCGCCACGCTCGGCCCGCAGGTCGCCGTCGGCCCAGACCACCCGGCCCTGGCTGATGGTGTGACTGGGCACACCGCGCACGGTCTTGCCTTCGAAGATGTTGAAGTCCACCTGCTGATGGTGGGTCTTGGCGGAAATGGTCCGCGTGCCTTGTGGGTCCCACAGCACCAGGTCGGCATCGGCCCCCACGCGAATCGCGCCTTTGCGTGGGTAGAGGTTGAAGATCTTCGCGGTGTTGGTGGACGTCAGCGCGACGAATTGCTGCATCGAGAAGCGTCCGCTGTTCACCCCTTCATCCCACAACACCGCCATGCGGTCTTCGATGCCGGCGGTACCGTTGGGGATCTTGCTGAAGTCGTCGCGACCGGCGGCTTTTTGCTCGGCGCAGAAGCAGCAGTGGTCGGTGGCGGTGGTGTGCAGGTTGCCCGATTGCAGGCCATGCCAGAGCGCCTCTTGATGACCGCGAGGGCGGAACGGCGGGCTCATCACATAACCGGCGGCGGTTTGCCAGTCCGGGTGGCGGTAGACACTGTCATCCAGCAGCAGGTGCCCGGCCAGCACTTCGCCGTAGACCGGCTGGCCCTTGCCCCGGGCGTAGGTGATTTCGTCGAGGGCTTCCTTGGTCGAGACATGGACCAGATACAGCGGCGTACCCAGGGTTTCGGCGATGCGGATCGCCCGGCTCGCGGCCTCGCCTTCAACCTGTGATGGCCGCGATAGCGGATGCGCTTCCGGCCCGGTGATGCCCTGGGCCATCAGCTTGCGTTGCAGGTGATAGACCAGTTCGCCGTTTTCCGCATGCACGGTCGGCACCGCGCCCAGTTCCAGGCAGCGTTCGAAGCTCGCCACCAGGGTGTCATCGGCGGCCATGATCGCGTTCTTGTAGGCCATGAAGTGCTTGAAGCTGTTGACGCCGTGCTGGCTGACCAGTTCGGCCATTTCCTCGCGGACCTGTTCGCTCCACCAGGTGATGGCGACGTGAAAACCGTAGTCCGACGCCGACTTCTCGGCCCAGCCGCGCCATTGATGGAAGGCTTCAAGCAAGGATTGCTGCGGATTGGGAATCACGAAGTCGATGATCGAGGTGGTGCCGCCGGCCAGTCCCGCCGCCGTGCCACTGTAGAAGTCTTCGCTGGCCACCGTGCCCATAAAGGGCAGTTGCATGTGGGTGTGCGGGTCGATACCGCCGGGCATCAGGTATTGGCCGCTGCCGTCGAGCACCTCGGCGCCTGCAGGGATATCGAGTTTTTCGCCGATGGCCTTGATCACGCCGTCTGCGCAATACACATCGGCGCGATAACTTTCATCATGGGTAATAACGGTGGCGCCACGAATCAACAGAGACATTCCGAGTTCCTCGCAGGCAATGACCGGCTTGTGCCGGCTCTAGATGTTTTATATGACGCCAGCGTCAACAGGTGTATTCCTGTCAGTGCTGTCAGGATTAAACGCTAGCTGCAGTTATTCGAATCGGCAAGAATATTTTTTATAAGCTTATACAGTTATTAACAGATTGATATTTAAGGATTAAATACAAGAATCACCAAAATGGTGAGCGACCTCACCATTTTGACGCACTTGACAGGATCGAAAAATAGTCAAGATTTCTTATGTGAAATCAGCTGTTTGAGTATGGTCTATGGTTGATGCGCAGCCATTGAAAAAAAGATCAACGCACCAGTTTGAGTCCTGACTGTCCGGACAACTTGCCTGGCATTCGGCCTGAGTGGCCTGACAAATAGTCGAGTCAGCGAATAAAACCGATAAACATCAGTGGGTTGCAATGTGTTTATGGAACTGCCCGATGCGTAATCGGGGTGCCCGGCACGTTTATTGATGCCGCCAGCCCCCGATGAGCAAAAAAATAATTCAAAGAACAGTGGAGCGGCCATGCAACAGATCAGATCGCAAGTGACCGAGCGCGACGGCTTGTTCGAGCTGGAAGCCGGCAGCGATGTACTCGACAGTCCCCGTTACAACCACGACATTGCACCGACCAAGGTGCGCGAACGCACCTGGAACAAATGGCACATCACCGCGCTGTGGGTGGGCATGGCGATCTGCGTGCCGACCTACACCCTCGGTGGCGTGTTGACCGCGTACTTCGGCCTGACGGTCGGTGAAGCGCTTCTGGCGATTCTGTTTGCCAACATCATTGTGCTGATTCCCCTGACCCTGAACGCCTTTCCCGGCACCAAGTACGGCATTCCCTTTCCGGTGTTGCTGCGCTCGTCCTTCGGCGTGCTCGGTTCCAATATTCCGTGCCTGATCCGCGCCCTGGTGGCGTGCGGCTGGTTCGGCATCCAGACCATGTTCGGCGGGTTGGCGATTCACCTGTTCCTCGGCTCGGTGTTCGAGGGCTGGAAATCCCTGGGCGGCACCGGCGAGGTCATCGGCTTCATGGTGTTCTGGGCGCTGAATCTGTGGGTGGTGATACGCGGCGCCGAGTCGATCAAATGGCTGGAAACCCTGTCTGCACCGCTGTTGGTACTGGTGGGCGTAGGGCTGCTGGTCTGGGCCATGCCGAACGTGTCGATGACCGAGTTGCTGGCGATTCCGGCCAAGCGTCCCGAAGGCGCCGGGGTGGCCAGTTACTTCGCCGCCGGGCTGACCGCGATGGTCGGTTTCTGGGCCACGCTGTCACTGAACATTCCGGACTTCAGCCGCTACGCGAAAAGCCAGAAGGATCAGATTGTCGGGCAGATCATCGGCCTGCCGCTGACCATGTTCCTGTTTGCTTCCCTGGGTGTGGTGATGACCGCGGCCTCGGTGAAACTGGTGGGCGTGACGGTATCCGATCCGGTGACCCTGATCGGCCATATCCAGAGCCCGGTGTGGGTCGCACTGGCCATGGCGCTGATCATCATCGCCACGCTGTCGACCAATACCGCAGCCAATATCGTGTCGCCGACCAATGACTTCCAGAACATCGCCCCCAAGGTGATCAACCGCACCAACGCCGTGCTGCTGACCGGGTTCGTCGGCTTGGCGTTGATGGCCCATGAGTTGTTGAAAAAACTCGGCCTGATCGTGTCCGACCTCAGCCTGGAAACGGTCTATTCCAACTGGTTGCTCGGCTATTCCAGCCTGCTCGGGCCGATCGCCGGGATCATGGTGGTGGACTATTTCCTGATCAAGAAACAGCAACTGGACCTTGCCGGCCTGTACCGCGATGACGTGTATCCGGCGTGGAACTGGAGCGGGTTCATTGCGTTTGGCGTGCCGGTGGTGTTGACGCTGCTGTCGCTTGGCAGCGATGTCTTCAGCTGGTTCTACAGCTACGGCTGGTTCACCGGCTCGGCGTTGGGTGGGGTTATTTATTACGGGTTGAGTGTGATGCGGCCCAGCGCATCTGTCGCGAAATCTGCGGTGTAGCGGCTGGCCTCTTCGCGAGCAAGCCCGCTCCCACATTTGGAATGCATTCCCCCTGTGGGAGCGGGCTTGCTCGCGAAGGCGGCCGCACAATCACCAACGAATTGCCTGAAGAAACACACAAGAACAGCCAGAGGAGATCATCATGAACGCGGCCGTCGACGTTCTGCAGTCCAGCCATCAACACATCAACCGCGACCGCCTGTGGCAGTCGCTCATGGAACTGGCCAAACTCGGCGCCACGGTCAAGGGGGGCGTGTGTCGCCTGGCCCTGACCGATCTCGATCGCCAGGCTCGGGACATCTTCGTCAAATGGTGTGTCGATGCCGGCTGCACCGTCAGCATCGACGCTGTCGGCAACATCTTCGCCCGTCGCCCCGGGCGCAATCCCGACCTGCCACCGGTGATGACCGGTAGCCATATCGACACCCAGCCCACCGGTGGCAAGTTCGATGGCTGCTTCGGTGTGTTGGCGGGCGTCGAGGTGCTGCGCACCCTCAATGACCTGAACATCGAAACCGAAGCACCGCTGGAGGTGGTGGTCTGGACCAACGAAGAAGGCTCGCGCTTTGCCCCGTGCATGATGGGTTCCGGTGTGTTCGCGGAAAAATTCACCCTCGAAGAAACCCTGGCCAAGGTCGATGCCGATGGCGTGACTGTGGGTGACGCGTTGAATGCCATAGGCTACGCCGGCCCGCGTAAAGTCAGTGGCCACAAAGTCGGGGCCTATTTCGAAGCCCATATCGAGCAAGGCCCGATCCTGGAAGACGAACGCAAGACCATTGGCGTGGTCATGGGCGCGCTCGGGCAGAAGTGGTTCGACCTGAAACTGCGTGGCGTCGAAGCCCACGCCGGCCCGACCCCGATGCACCTGCGCAAGGACGCCCTGGTCGGCGCCGCGGTGATCGTCGGTGCGCTCAACCGCGCCGCCCTCAGCCATCAACCCCATGCCTGTGGCACCGTCGGTTGCCTGCAAGCCTATCCCGGCTCGCGCAACGTCATTCCCGGCGAAGTGCGCATGACCCTGGACTTCCGCCACCTGGAACCTGCACGCCTGGACTCGATGATCGCCGAAGTGCGCGAAGTCATCGAAACCACCTGCGACGAACATGGCCTGACCTACGAACTCACCCCGACCGCGGACTTCCCGCCGTT
Organism: Pseudomonas sp. FW305-70; assembly: GCF_058783925.1. NCBI lineage: Bacteria > Pseudomonadati > Pseudomonadota > Gammaproteobacteria > Pseudomonadales > Pseudomonadaceae > Pseudomonas > Pseudomonas sp. FW305-70. The sequence goes on along the minus strand of NZ_JBYSYZ010000027.1, from coordinate 19,506 downwards.
GTACTTCGACAAGGGCTGCGTCGAGGCGGTGCGCGGTGCCGCCCAAGGTTTGGGCCTGTCGCACATGGACATCGTCAGCGGAGCAGGGCACGACGCGATCTTCCTCGCCGAGCTCGGTCCGGCCGGGATGATCTTCGTGCCCTGCGAAGGCGGTATCAGCCACAACGAAATCGAAAACGCCGCGCCGGATGATCTGGCGGCCGGGTGTGCGGTGTTGTTGCGGGCGATGCTGGCGGCTTCCGAGGCCATCGCGAAGGGGAAACTGGCGGCTTGAAGATCAAAAGATCGCAACACCCAACCGGTTCATCATGCGTAATCCGGACAAATTGGCAGGGCTGGAGGCATCGTTGAATCTGTACTAGTCAAACGGCCGCCCGGAGCAGGCTCGCTCCCACAAGGTTGCTTTGCACTATTGCAAGCCCGGGCGGTCGTATTCTCCACAGGGTCGCCATTCTTGTGGAGATGCGATGAGCCAGGACGTCCTGAGCACGGAAACCAATCGCCGCCAGTTGCAGCAGATCATCGCCGGTCTGTCCGACGGGGTTATTCTGCTCGATCCCGACCAGAGCATCCTGTGGGCCAACGAGGCGGCGCTGGCCATGCACGGTGTTTCGCAAGTCAGCGACCTGGGTGCCACTGCCGCGGCGTATGCCAAACGCTTCGCCTTGCGCTATCGCAACAAGCACGGGTTGGCCGTCGACAGCTACCCGATCAGCCGGGTCGCGCGCGGCGAGACGTTCAGCGATGTGCTGGTGGAAGTGACGCCGGCGGCGGACCAGGCGCGTACCTGGGTCCATCGCGTGCGCAGCCTGGTATTGGCCGACAGCCGTGGCGACCCGGAATCTCTGGTGTTGATCATGGACGATGTCACCGATTGGGCCAGCGCCGAGCAGCGTTTTGAAAAAACCTTCACGGCCAATCCGGCACCGGCGGTGATTTGTCGGCTCAGTGATTTGCGCTACATCAAGGTCAACCCGGGGTTCCTCGAAATGACCGGTTACTCCCGTGACCAGGTGATCGGCACTTCGACCTATGAGCTGGACGTGCTGGACCAGGCCGAGCACAAAGAACTGGCCAGGCAGCGTCTATGCGAAGGGGCGACCATTCCCCAGATGCAGGCCGAGTTGCGCCTGGCCGACGGTGGTCGCAAGCAAGTCATCGTGGCCGGCCAGCCGCTGGAGCTCAACGACGAAGCCTGCATGCTGTTTTCCTTTGTCGACATGGAACTCCGGCACAAGGCTGAAATCGCCCTGCGCCAAAGCGAAGAACGTTTCGCCAAGGCCTTTCGCCTGTCGCCGGTGCCGATACTGGTATGCGGCGCGGCGGATCAGTTGGTGCTGGATGTCAACGAAGCCTTCCTTGATACCCTGGGTTATCCCGGTGAAGAGGTGCGTGGGATCGGCATTGCGCAGATCGACTTCTTCGAAGACCGGCACGCACGCCTCCAGCTGTTCGCCGCCCTGGAGAAAACCGGCAGACTGGACTGCATCGATGTACGTGTGCGTAGAAAAGACGCCGGGCTGATCGATTGCACGGTGTCAGCGGACACCGTGAACATTCAGGGCATGCCCTGTTATCTGTTGGTGTTGATGGACATCACCGAGCGTAAGCGCACCGAGCTGGAGCTGGTGGCGGCCATCGAGGAAGTGATGAAGGACGCCTCCTGGTTCAGCCGCACGCTGATCGAAAAGCTGGCCAACGTAAAAAGCGTGAATTCGCCGAAGTTGCCCAGCGCGGCCCTCACCGAGCTGACCGCCCGTGAGCGCGATGTGCTGGGCTTGATTTGCGAAGGCCTGGCCGACAAGGAAATCGCCGCGCGCCTGAAGCTGGCGCCGAACACGGTGCGAAACCATGCGGCTGCGGTGTATTCCAAGCTCGACATACACAGTCGCAGCGAGGCGATTGTCTGGGCGCGGGAGCGGGGGCTGTTCTCCAGCGAGTGGCGGCCCAAGGGGCAGCGTTAAAGTGCAATTGCACTAAGGCGCCGGGTGCAAATGCATGTGTCGACCTGCCGTGGTGGCTCTTAGGCTGGGGATGCAGCAGGCCACTTGAAGTCACTTGCGCGCCCTCTGCGTAAACCGCCAAAAGGAATAGCCCCATGAACCCGTTACACCCTGCATCAAGCCGCCAGGGTCCGTCGCAATGATTACGCTGGCGCAGTTGAGGATGCTGATCGAACACAGTTTTTCACCCTTGGCCTGTGAATGCAGTATCACCGGCGAACACTGGCTGACCGTCAAGCTCTATCACCCGGTGTCGGGTCAGGTGGACCTGGTGGTCAGTGGCCTGAACATGAGCACGCTACAAACAGCAGAGTCGGTCGCTTCGCTGATCGAAGAATTGCGCTATGAACTGCAGTGCAATTCCCTGCAACGCCCTGACCCGGTGATGTAAGAACTGCCAGCTTTTTGCTGGCATTGGCCACTGGCTGGGCCATAAGTGATTCGCAAATATTTATTTTTGTGACAGGTGTATGGATTTTGCGCGCCGGTTTTGTTGTCACAAAAATGTGTCGATCACTTATCGCGGGTCAACCTATGAAAACTCTTGGGAAACGCGTTATCTCACCCTTGTCGCTGGCATTGTGCGTAGCGATTCTCGGCGGCTGTTCCAGCCCGCCACCCCCTCCAGCGGTCACGCCACCCCCTCCTGTACGCACCTGCCAGGCCATGGATAAAACCGATGTACTGGGCGATGTGCGCGCTGAAAATGGCGAGGTGACCCGAGTCACCACCACGACTCGTTGCGTTACGCAGTAAACCCGGGCGCGATGTGCAGCAACCTCGACCTGCTCGGGGTGATGGTGATTGCTTTCATCATCGCCCTGGGTAGAGCGGGACCCGAGATCTGCTGATTGGCGTCACGGCTGCCAATGCTGTGGCCGACTCGATGCATTTCTGGCGAGGTACGGTACCGCCCCGGTCACCTTGAAAAACGTGAACGACTTGTAGGCCATCAGCGGTTTTTATCGCAGCTTGGTCTAGTAGCCCTGTCAGTTCTGGCAGTTTTCGGTATATCGATTTTTCCTGATAGTGAATGGACTGTTTTTTGTCCAACGCTAAAAAGGAAACGTCGTCATGACCGACGAATTAAAAGCTGCATCCGTTGCATCAAGCCTTTGGGACCAAGCCACGTTGTTGATCAATGGTAATAAAGTGGAATGGGGTACGGCACCTGTTTTGCTCCGTGGGCAGGAGAACGTAGTGACGGTGGAGGCACCACCCACGATCGCCAGGGCGCTGAATCTGGGGCTGCCTGAGGATGGCGGTTTGAGCATCGCTGCATCGCCGGATTTTGGCAATTGGGTGGCCCCCGTCGATGGCAAGTTCACTTGGAAGATTACGCCGGACACTGGCAAGAGCGGCCGTGTCACCCTGGTGTTTTTCAGCAGGGAAGTGCTGGAGTCGTGGGAGCACCGAAGCCTGGTGATTTCGAGCAACCTGGCGGATGAGGCAGACGTGAAGATCGGCGGCGTCGCCGTGCCTGCCGGGGGTAATTGGTTTTACCGGGGCAAGGTGCAAACGGTGACGTTGACTCCCAAATCAGGCAGCCCGCTGGCCGGCCTTCCGGTCACGTTGACCTGTGCAATCAAAAGTGGCCTGGATGTCACCAACGTGGTGAGTGCACCGGCTTTCGGCAGTGAGCAACCCACGTATAGTTGGAGAGTGACGGGGTATACCAAAAGCGGTACTTTCGAGCTGAAGCTGTCGGGAAAGGGCATGACTACGCCTATTACCCTGCCAATCAGTAAGTTGCTGTCGAACCATTTAGCTGACGAAGCTGTTGTCAACATTGGCGGCGTCGCTGTACCGGACGGAGGTAATTGGTTTATCCGTAATCAAGCCCAGATCGTCACACTGAGACCCAAGTCAGATAGTCCATTGGCAGGCTTACCGGTCACGTTGACCTGCACAATAAAAAGCAACCTTAATCCTGCCAACGTGGTGAGTGCACCAGGCTTTGGCTCTGAGCAAACTATGCATAGTTGGAGGGTGACGGGGAATACCAACAGCGGTACTTTTGAACTGAAGCTCTCAGGGCAGGGCATGATTACACCAATTACCTTGCCAATCAGCAAGTTGCTGTCCAACAACCTGGCGGATGAGGCTAATGTCAAGATTGATGGTGTAGCGGTGCCCGCGGAGGGCAATTGGTTTTTCCGGGATAAACCGAAAACTGTCACGTTGACTCCAAAACCCGGCAGTCTACTCGCTGGCCTTCCGGTCAGTTTGACCTTTGCAGTCAAAGGTGGGCTCAGTCCCGCCAATTTAGCCAGTTCGCCTGCATTTGGCAGTGAGCAAACTGGCTATCGGTGGGACGTAGTGGGGAACACCAAAAGCGGTGCTTTTGAATTGAAGTTGTTGGGTAAGGGCATGACTACGCCTATTACTCTTCCAATCAGCAAGTTGTTGTCGAATAATCTGGCTGACGAAGTAAATGTTTTGATGGACGGTAAGGAGATTTCCAATGTAGACATCCCGAACCTGAGGAGAGAATGGCATACATTTACATTGGTCCCGAAGTTGTATAGCCCGTTGGCCGGGTACCCGTTGAGGCTACAATGGATCAAAGGAGATGGAATTGAGTCGGGGGATCTGGAATTTCGGCCGCAAATAAACACAGAGTCTGTTGTCTATAGTTGGCAGGTTACTGGTTCTTTCACGAAGTCGGGGAGTTATGAACTCGGATTCAGTGGGGCAGGATTCAGTGAAATGCTGGTGTTGCCTGTTATTAGGCAGATAGTTCCAAAGTACTATGTGAATGGAAAGGAGCTTCTTGATCTTACCGATTTTATTTTACCTGATAGGCCGTATTCTTTAAGTGTGGAGGTTTCAGCTGGAGTGTCGAGCATATATGTCAAAAATAGCCCTAATGAGTTCATCTTTAATCCTCCTTTGAATCGGTCGTTTCCTGTAATTAATGGAAGGGTGGAGTGGACCTTTTCATCTCCAGCTGTCGGTTATGTTTTAGATACGCTAACTTTTGATTATTCATCTGTATATACGGCGCGGGAAGATGTTTTGCTTTTTGGTCGACCGTCTTAATTTGCTCGCTAAACAATTATTGCGCATAGTTAAAAAACGGCAGTGTCATGAGCCCACTGCATAACAGGGGCTCCCGCTCGCAAGGCAGCCAATCGGCTGCCTTTTTTTCATATTCTGGATCAGCAAGAAGCCAGCACGGGTTGCCTTTCCTGTTTCATTCGCTGACTCGCATCAGGACAGAAACCCCCCATCCACATTCAACGAAACTCCTGTCGTGTAACTCGAAGCATCACTCGCCAAATACAACACAGCGCCCGCCATCTCACTCGGGTCTGCCACCCGCTTCAGCGGAATTTGCTGCAGCGCGGTATTCAGAATCGCCTCATTCTTCACCAGCGCCGAAGCAAACTTGGTATCGGTCAACCCCGGCAGCAATGCATTGCAACGGATCCCGAACTGCGCGCACTCCTTGGCAAACACCTTGGTCATGTTGATCACCGCCGCCTTGGTCACCGAGTAGATGCCCTGGAAAATCCCCGGCGAAACGCCGTTGATCGAAGCAACGTTGATGATGCTGCCGCCGCCGTTTTCGCGCATCAGCTTGCCGGCTTCGACCGACATGAAGAAGTAGCCGCGGATGTTCACGTCGACGGTTTTCTGGAAGGCGCTGAGGTCGGTGTCCAGGACGTTGCAGAACTGCGGGTTGGTCGCGGCGTTGTTGACCAGGATGTCGAGGCGGCCGAACTGTTCCTTGATGCCGGCGAAGACCTGGCTGATCTGTTCCATTTCGCCGATGTGGCAGGCGATCGCGGTGGCCTTGCCGCCGGCGGCGATGATCGCGTCGGCGACGTGCTGGCAGCCTTCAAGCTTGCGGCTGGAGACGATCACGTGGGCGCCTTGCTGGGCCAGCAGTTTGGCGATGGCTTCACCGATGCCACGGCTGGCGCCGGAGACGAAAGCGATCTTGCCGTCGAGGTCGAACAACTGAGTCTTGGACATGGGATTCCCTTTTAGAAAGTCTTGTTATCGAGTCAAATGCCGGGGTGTCGCTGAGGCTGTTGGGTAGGGGCGGCTTGCTGCGTCTGGTCAGTGAACGGGTGTTATCGTTCACGATCTTCGCGAGCGAGCTCGCTCCTACAGGGGTTGTGTGTAATCGAACAGAATCAGGGTCACAGGCTGGATTTCTGGATCACCTGCAAGCTCATCTGCTCCAGCAGCTTGTTCATGTGAATGAACTGCGCGAAGCGTTTGTCCTGGGTCTGGCCGTGGTAGAAGCGGTAGTAGATCTGCTGCACGATGCCGGCCAGGCGGAACAGGCCGTAGGTGTAGTAGAAGTCGAAATTGTCGATCTGGATGCCCGAGCGTTGGGCGTAGTAATCGACGAACTCGCGGCGGGTCAACATGCCCGGCGCGTGGCTTGGCTGGCGGCGCATCATCTGCACCGGTGCCGGATCATCGGCTTCGATCCAGTAGGCCAGGGTGTTGCCCAGGTCCATCAGCGGATCGCCCAGGGTGGTCAGTTCCCAGTCGAGCACGCCGATGATCTGCATCGGGTTGTTCGGGTCGAGGATGACGTTGTCGAAGCGGTAGTCGTTATGCACGATGCTGGAGGTCGGGTGGTCGGCCGGCATCTTGTCGTTGAGCCAGGCTTTCACCGTTTGCCATTGTGGCGCATCGGGGGTCAGGGCCTTCTCGTAGCGATCGCTCCAGCCTTTGATCTGGCGCGCCACGTAGCCTTCGGGCTTGCCGAGGTCACCCAGGCCGTAGGCGTTGTAGTCGACCTGGTGCAGTTCGACGAATTTGTCGATGAAGCTCTTGCACAGGGCTTGGGTTTTCGCCGCGTCCAGCCCCAGCTCCGGCGGCAGGTCGGAGCGCAGGATGATGCCGTTGACCCGTTCCATCACGTAGAACTCGGCACCGATCACCGATTCGTCGGTGCAGTGCACGTAGGCTTTCGGGCAATACGGAAAACCGTCGCGCAGTTGATTGAGGATGCGGAATTCACGGCCCATGTCGTGAGCCGACTTGGCCTTGTGACCAAAGGGCGGTCGACGCAGGACGAATTCCTGCTCGGGGTATTCCAGCAAGTAAGTGAGGTTCGACGCGCCGCCCGGGAACTGGCTGATCTTCGGCAAACCGCTGAGCCCCGGTATATGGGCCTTGAGGTATGGATCGATCAGGCTGGCATCGAGCTCTTCGCCGGTGCGGATACGGGTGGACTGGTCAGTAAGCGCCATGCTTATCCCTTCTGCTTATTCTGGAGGCCTGAAACTATTGGCTAATCTAATGCGCACACCCCGCACCCACAACCGCGATCGGCTCTTATAGGTGAGCGTGTTGCCGTCCAATCATTGTTTTTGATACAGCTGTTTGAATTGCGCTCAATGAACGACCCGGCTCATGGCTGGCGGCAAGTCGATCGGCGTCAGCACCGGTTGGCTGGAGAAAAACGCCACGAGGTTCTTGCCCACCAGTTCGACGGTGCCCTGGGTGGCTTCCGGGGACAGTCCGGCGACATGGGGCGTGAGGATCACGTTGCTCAGGGTCTTGAGCGCATCCGGCACCTTCGGTTCGGCGTCGAACACATCCAGCGCGGCGCCGGCGATCCGGCGTTGCTCCAGGGCGGTGATCAGGTCGGCGGTGGCAATCACGCTGGCCCGGGCGATGTTGACGATAAAACCCTTGGGGCCCAAGGCGTCGAGGACCTGGCGATTGATCAGGTGTTTGGTGCCCAGCCCGCCCGGCGTGGCGACGATCAGGAAGTCCGAGGCGCGCGCCAGTTCGGTCGGGGTCGAGCAGAACGTGTAGGGCACATCGCGGCGACGTTGGCGATTGTGGTAGCAGATGCTCATGTCGAAGCCGGCACTGGCACGTTTGGCGATGGCCATGCCGACCGCGCCGAGGCCGAGGATGCCCAGGCGTTTGCCCGCGAGGGAAGGGCGCATGATCTTCGGCCACTCGCCGCGCCGAACGGCGGCGTCACAGCGGGGCACATCACGGACCAGCGATAGCAGCAGCGCCATGGCATGGTCGGCGACGGACGAGGCGTTGACCCCGGCACCATTGGTGACAGTGATGCCCCGGTCAGCGGCGGCCTGCAGGTCGACGTGTTCATAACCGGCGCCGATCACGCAGATGATCTTGAGTTTGGGTAGCGCGGCGATTTCATCGGCATGCAGCCCCAATGGTCCACGGGTCAGGACGGCGTCGATCTGCCCGGCGTGGCGGGCGATGGCTTCGGCACGCTCGGCGGGCGTCGGGGCCAGTATCAGGTGGAAGCCCTGATGTTCGAGGATAGGCAGGTAATCATTGATGGTTTCAACCAGTACCAGAACGGTTACAGGCATGCTTGGCTCCCTGTGGGCATCGGAAAAACGGCTCGAACGTCACTTGAGATTGCTGATTTCAGGATAGCTTGGCAACCGCCGGCGATGGTCGTTAACGATAACGCGTGTGAACCGGATAAACGCGGCGCACTTGAGTCCATCGCCAGCAGGCTGGCTCCTACAGTTTCAGCGTGGGCGCGGTCTTTTGTGGGAGCTGGCCTGGCAGCGATGGTCGTTAACGATGGCGCGGGTGAGCGGGATGAACGCGGCGCACTTGAGTCCATCGCCAGCAGGCTGGCTCCTACAGTTTCAGCGTGGGCACGGTCCTTTGTGGGAGCTGGCTTGTCGGGTCGCCGCATCGCAGCGATGGTCGTTAACGATAACGCGTGGGAACTGGATAAACGCGGCGCGTTTGAGTCCATCGCCAGCAGGCTGGCTCCTACAGGTTCCGGGAATGCGTGAAGGACCTTTTATTTCGATGCTGAGAGTGCTGCCCGGGCCGCCTCGAGAATTTCATCCGACAGTGGATCGCCGCGGGTCGCCCGGGACAACATCAGCGCGCCGAACATCAGCGAATACTGGACCAGCGCCTGTTGCCGTTTGTCGGCCTCGTCTTCGGTGTCGAGCAGTGAGCCCAGGGAATCGAGCAGGTTGTTCAGGCCCAGCAGATAGGTTTGACGCAAACCGCTCTCGGCGGCCTCGTGGCACATGTCCCCGGCAAAGGCCACTACCGGGCAGCTGTCACCCGGATTGTCCCGGCTTTCGCTGGACAGGTACGTTTCGACCACGGCGCGGCGGGTGGTGTCCTTGCTCTCCTGATCGGCCACCCGTGCTTGCCAGCGTTGCGCGGCTTGCTCGAAAGCCCGGCTACTGGCCTCTTTCGCCAGGGCTTCGCGGGATTCGAAGTGCCCGTAGAAGCCGCCGTGGGTCAGGCCCGCGGCGGCCATCACATCGACCACGCTGATCCCGTGTAAACCGCGTTCGCGGAACAGCCGCGTGGCGGCATCGACGATGGTCTCGCGGTTGAGGTCGGCTTGTTTGCGGGAAACGCGGGGCATGGGTCTTTCTCGATTTCAGGTTGAATATCAGAGGGCGTATTGGGCAATTCCGTTGCCGAACGACCAGTTCTCTTTTTTGACTTCCACCAGATTGATGAAAACGTCCTCCAGACGCACGCCCAGCTCTGTGTGAAGGCTTTCGGCTATGGTTTTGTAGAGGCGTTTTTTCTGCTCGACGGTTCGCCCCTCGCTCATGGTGATCTGGATCACCACCAACTGGTCCGTGCGGTCGATACCCAGATAACCGGGATCAAAGATGAAATGCTGCTCATCGTGTTCGGCGAGTATCTGGAAATTATCGTTCTCCGGCACGCCGATGGTGCTGTGCATGGCGGCGTAGATCAGTTGGCCGATGCGTTTGGCGTGGGTGGGGTCCTGATGTTTTTTGATGTCGACGCGAACCAGTGGCATGGGAAGACTCCAGGAGGAATGCAGGTTGTTTAAAAATACATGATGGTAGACCTTTATCAAGTGCGGATGATGAAATGCCGATGGAGATCTCGAAAACAAACAGAAACCTGTGGGAGCGGGCTTGCTCGCGAATGCGGTGTGTCAGACACATCAATGCTGAATGTGCCGCCGTCTTCGCGAGCAAGCCCGCTCCCACAAGGGGGACTTTCGTCAATCTGGTACCACCGTTCCTCACCTAAGTCTTTGCTTCTGTTCACTAATCCTCCAGAATCGCGCCCCTGTTTCGGCCAGGGCGCTGCCTGTCGGGTATTCCGACGCGTTCTGACCGGGTGGCAAGTGACCGGAATGTGGAGATCCCACCGGATGAATGATCAGGCCAATAGCGTCAACAAACGCTATGTAGCAGCAACACCCGCAACGCTTTCGAGCTGGAATCGCCAGGACACCACGTGGATGCTGGGCCTGTTTGGCACGGCGATTGGTGCGGGCACCCTGTTTTTGCCGATCAATGCGGGCCTCGGCGGTTTCTGGCCGCTGCTGATCCTGGCGTTGCTGGCCTTCCCGATGACGTTCTACGCGCACCGCGGGCTGACCCGTTTTGTGTTGTCCGGTCGCGAAGGCGCCGACATCACTGAAGTGGTGGAAGAACATTTCGGCATCAAGGCCGGTGCGCTGATCACCTTGCTGTACTTCTTCGCCATTTTCCCGATCCTGCTGATCTACAGCGTGGCCCTGACCAACACCGTGGGCAGCTTCCTCGAGCATCAACTGCACATCACGCCGCCGCCGCGCGCCGTGCTGTCGCTGGTGCTGATCCTCGGCCTGCTGGCGGTGGTGCGTTGCGGTGAGCAACTGATCGTCAAGGCCATGAGCCTGATGGTCTATCCGTTCATCGTCGCCTTGCTGTTCCTGGCGGTGTACCTGGTTCCGCACTGGAACGGCGGCATCCTGACCACCGCCAGCAGCGTGCCGGCACCGTCGGCGCTGTTGCACACCCTGTGGCTGGCGATTCCGGTGATGGTGTTCTCGTTCAACCATTCGCCGATCATCTCGGCCTTCGCCGTGGACCAGAAGCGTCGCTACGGCGATCACGCCGAGGAGCGCAGCTCGCAGATCCTGTCCCGGGCGCACCTGTTGATGGTGGTGATGGTGCTGTTCTTCGTCTTCAGTTGCGTGCTGACCCTGTCGCCAGCGCAACTGGCTGAAGCCAAGGCGCAGAACCTGTCGATCCTGTCGTACCTGGCCAACCACTTCAGCAACCCGACCATCGCCTTCGCGGCGCCGTTGATTGCCTTCGTGGCCATTTCCAAGTCGTTCCTGGGGCACTACATCGGCGCCAGCGAAGGTCTCAAGGGGCTGATCGTCAAGAGCGGCAAGCGTCCGTCCGCCAAGGCCCTGGACCGCATGACCGCCGCGTTCATGCTGGTGGTGTGCTGGATCGTCGCCACGCTGAACCCGAGCATCCTGGGCATGATCGAAACCCTCGGTGGCCCTGTGATCGCGGCGATCCTGTTCCTGATGCCGATGTACGCCATTCGCAAGGTGCCGGCGATGGCACGCTATCGCGGTCAGGCGTCCAACGTCTTCGTGACGGCGGTGGGCCTGGTGGCGATCACGGCGTTGATTTATTCGTTGAGCGCGTAAGATCAGGAGATCGTAGCCTTCGGCAGCTCCTGCAGGCTGCGATCCTTTGATTTTCAGCTACAGTGGCCGCTGCACGTGATACGTGCAGCGGCTTTTTTTCGCCTGGAGACATTCGATTGTCGAGCGCCCCCAACGCAAACCCCACCGAGCAACCCAACCGTTGGCAGGACCTGTTGGCCGGGTTGTCGATAGCCGGCCTGTTGTTGCCCGAAGCCGTCGCCTATTCAAGCATCGCCGCACTGGCGCCTCAGGCCGGTGTGATCGCCTTGTTTGCCGGGTTATTGTGCTATGGCCTGTTCGGTACCAGCCGTTTTGCCATTGTCTCGGCCACTTCATCCTCCGCCGCCGTGCTGGCCGCCGCGACCGCCACCCTGGCCAATGGCGACCCTGAGCTTCGCTCGACCCTGGCCATCGGCCTGGTGCTGGTGACCGGGGCGTTTTTCCTGCTGGCCGGGCTGTTCAAGCTCGGCAGCGTGACCTCGTTCATCGCCAAGCCGGTGCTGCGTGGTTTTGCCTTTGGCCTGGCGCTGACCATCATTCTCAAGCAGGTCGCCAGCGTGGTTGGCGTGCATCTGACCGAAGCCAACCTGGTGGGTTTTCTGCCGCAATTGCTGGAGCAACTGCCGCAATGGAACTGGGTCGCAGCCACGGTCGGCGCCGTGGCGTTGACCTTGTTATGGCTGTTCGCGCGGTTCCGGCACCTGCCGGGTGGTTTGCTGGTGGTGGTGATCGGCATCGCGGCGGGGCAGTGGCTGGACCTGCCGGCCTATGGCGTGAAGCTGATCGGCTTGATCGACCTGAGCCTGGAGGTGCCGAAGCTGCCGGTACTGCCGTTTGCCGACTGGTTGCGTCTGGGTGAGTTGGCGTTCGCCATGGTGATGATTTTGTATGCCGAGTCGTATGGCTCGATCAGTGCCTATGCGCTCAAGCACGGTGATCGCGTCACCTCGAACCGCGACCTGCTGGCGCTGGGTGCTTCCAACCTGCTGTCCGGTCTGTTCCACGGCATGCCGGCGGGCGCGGGGTATTCGGCGACCTCGGCCAATGAGGCTGCCGGCGCCACTTCACGCCTGTCCGGGATCGTGGCGGCGCTGGTGGTGCTGCTCATTGTCCTGACGGTGCTGCCGTATATCGCCCTGACTCCGGAACCGATTCTCGCCGCCATCGTTATCCATGCGTTGGGGCGTGGCTTGAGCCTGCAACCGCTGGGACGCTATTTCATCTGGCGCCGTGACCGCTTGCTGGTGATCTGCGCCGTGGGTGCGGTATTGCTACTGGGTGTGCTGGATGGCTTGCTGGTGGCGGTGGCGATCAGTGTGTTGCTGATGCTCAAGCAACTGTCGGCGGCGGATATCCAGATTCTCGGGCGCATCGATGGCGGTCACGACTTTGTCGACCTGCAACGCCATCCAGCGGCCCAGGTCGTGCCTGGTGTGTTGATTGTGCGGCCGGGTGAGGCGTTGTTTTTTGCCAATGTCGAGCGGATTCTCGGCGCTGCCTTGCACTTGATCCGGCATTCGCAAACGCCGATTCATACGGTGATTCTCAGTCTGGAGGAGTCGCCGGATCTGGATGGCACCAGCATTGAGGCGTTGCAGGCGTTTTTCGTGCATGTGCATGAGGAAGGCCCGTGCCTGATCCTGGCGCGCCTGAAGGACGACGCACAAGCGGCGTTGGCGGTGTTGTCGCAGGTGAAGGCTAACGGGGTGGTGCTGAGCGGGCTAAGTGTTGATGGCGCAGTGCAACAAGCCCTGAAGCCGAACGCATAACCCTGTGGGAGCGGGCTTGCTCGCGAAGGCGTCATGACATTCAGCATTGATGTTGACTGACCCACCGCCTTCGCGAGCAAGCCCGCTCCCACAGGATTTTGTGTGATTTGCAGACCGCCGCGTGGTCGCAAAACAGAGCACGTACATTCAATTTTTCCTCCTCCCGTCCCGGCACTATCGAATCCTGTCCCGGCGCATCGACGCCGGTGGTTTTTCATTGGTGCAGGTGGGCCATGGACACTTCGCGACGTGATGATCGGGCGCAAGACTGGGGGCTGCTGTTCCTGCGGGTCAGCGGCGGGTTACTGGTGCGTCTGGCGTGTTTGCCTATTCTGTTTTTGCTGTGGGTGTCGATGTTGCTCGTGCATCCGCAGTGGACCCTCTTCGAAGGCCAGTTCGGCTGGCTGTTGTTGATCGTGTTCACCAGCATTCTCATCGCCGGGCCGGGACGGCTGGCGCTCAATGTCCGTCTTGCCGGAGCCTTGCGTTATGTCTGATCTCAATCGCCGTGAGCCGGCAAGTCCCGGGCCTGATGAGGTGGTGACGCTGATCGTCAAGCACCGGGTCAAGGCTGGTTTCGAAGCGCCTTATGAAGCCTGGCTGCGCAACATCGTCAAGGTGGCCGCGCAGAATGTCGGGCACCTGGGCGTGGATGTGGTGCGCGGTAAAAACGCCGGCCTCGACACCTACACCTGCGTGCTGCGCTTTTGCTCGACCGAGGCGATGCAGAACTGGCTCGATTCGCCGCAGCGCCAGGCGTTGGTCGACGAAGCTGCTCCGATGCTGGCTGATGGCGACCAGACCGAAGTCAATCCGGTCAACGAGTTCTGGTTTTCGCCCCAGGCCGAAGCCGGTACGCCACCGCCGCGCTGGAAGCAGGCCGTGGTGACGTTGCTGGTGATCCTGCCGCACACCTTGCTGGTGCCACTGCTATGGGGGCCGCTGCTACGGCTCAACGCCTTGCTCTCCAACTACGTGGTGGCCACGTTCCTGATCACCCTGACCATCGTGCTCTCGGTGGTTTACATCTTCATGCCCATGGCGACGCGTCTGTTCGCGCCCTGGCTGTCTCCTGCCACATTGCACGAGGAACCCTGATGAACGCCGATCTGATTCTGTTCAATGGTCAATTTCATACCGTTGACCGCGAAAAACCGCTCGCCAGCGCGGTGGCGATCAGCGACGGTCGCTTTGTCGCGGTGGGCAGTGATGCCCAGGCCATGGCCCTGCGTGGCTCGAACACCCAGGTGATCGACCTCAAGGGCCGCTGTGTGATTCCCGGGCTCAACGACTCGCACTTGCACCTGATCCGTGGTGGCTTGAACTACAACCTGGAACTGCGCTGGGAAGGTGTGCCGTCCTTGGCCGATGCCTTGCGCATGCTCAAGGATCAGGCCGACCGCACACCGACGCCGCAGTGGGTGCGGGTGGTCGGTGGCTGGAACGAATTCCAGTTCGCCGAGAAGCGCATGCCGACCCTGGCCGAGCTCAACCAGGCGGCACCGGACACCCCGGTATTCGTGTTGCACCTGTACGACCGCGCCTTGCTCAACCGCGCAGCGTTGCGTGTCGCCGGTTATACCCGCGACACGCCGAACCCGCCGGGTGGCGAGATCGTGCGCGACGCCAATGGCGAGCCGACCGGCATGTTGGTGGCGCGGCCCAATGCGATGATCCTGTACTCGACCCTGGCCAAGGGGCCGAAGCTGCCGCTGGAGTATCAGGTCAACTCGACCCGTCAGTTCATGCGCGAACTCAATCGCCTGGGCCTGACCAGCGCGATCGATGCCGGCGGTGGTTTCCAGAATTATCCGGACGATTACCAGGTGATCGAGCAGTTGGCGAAGGATGAGCAACTGACCGTGCGCATCGCCTACAACCTGTTCACCCAGAAACCCAAGGAAGAGCTGACCGACTTCAAGAACTGGACCGGCAGCGTGAAGCTGCACCAGGGCGACGATTACCTTCGGCACAACGGCGCCGGGGAAATGCTGGTGTTCTCGGCGGCGGACTTCGAAGACTTCCTCGAGCCGCGCCCGGACCTGCCGCAAACCATGGAAGCCGAACTGGAGCCGGTGGTGCGCCATCTGGTCGAGCAACGCTGGCCGTTCCGTTTACACGCGACCTACAACGAATCCATCAGCCGCATGCTCGACGTGTTCGAGAAGGTCAACCGCGACATTCCGTTCAACGGCTTGCCGTGGTTTTTCGACCACGCCGAAACCATCACCCCGCAGAACATCGAGCGGGTGAGGGCGCTGGGTGGCGGCATTGCGATTCAGGATCGCATGGCCTTTCAGGGCGAATATTTCGTCGAGCGGTACGGCGCGAAAGCGGCCGAAGCGACGCCTCCGATCAAGCGCATGCTGGCCGAGGGTGTACCGGTCGGTGCCGGCACCGACGCCACGCGGGTATCGAGTTACAACCCGTGGACTTCGTTGTACTGGATGGTCAGCGGCCGCACCGTCGGCGGCATGGAACTGCACGCCGAAGGTCTTTCACGCCTGACGGCGCTGGAACTGTTCACCCACGGCAGCGCCTGGTTCTCGTCGGAGCAGGGCAAAAAGGGCCAGATCAAGGTCGGGCAATTGGCCGACGTCGCGGCCCTCAGCGCGGACTTCTTCAGCGTCGATGAAGAGGCGATCAAGTGGATCGAGTCGGTGCTGACCGTGGTCGGCGGCAAGGTGGTGTACGGCGCCGGTGACTTCGAGAAGCTCGGGCCGGCCAGCGTGCCGGTGCTGCCGGACTGGTCACCGGTGGTGAAGGTGCCGGGCCACTGGCGCCCGACGTCGCCGATGCAGGCCCAGGTTCACCACTGCAGCGGGCCCTGTGCGGTGCATTCCCACAGCCATGAACGGGCACGCCTGTCGAACGCGCCGGTCAGCGATTTCGCCGGTTTCTGGGGCGCCTTTGGCTGCTCGTGTTTTGCCTTCTGACGCATTCAAGAAAGCGCCGACCCAACAGGGCGGCGCGGCATGCAACAACCATCCATCAAGGAGCTTCCAATGAGCAACGTTCCATACAAACGCCTGAACAAAGACGATGCCGTGGTATTGCTGGTCGACCACCAGACCGGTCTGATCTCGCTGGTGCAGGATTTCTCGCCCAACGAGTTCAAGAACAACGTGCTGGCGCTGGGCGACATCGCCAAGTTCTTCAAACTGCCGACCATCCTCACCACCAGTTTCGACAGCGGTCCGAACGGCCCGATCGTGCCTGAACTCAAGGCGCAGTTCCCGGACGCGCCGTTCATTGCCCGCCCGGGCCAGATCAACGCCTGGGATAACGAAGACTTCGTCAAGGCGATCAAGGCCACCGGTCGCAAGCAACTGATCATCGCCGGTGTGGTGACCGACGTGTGCGTGGCGTTCCCGACCCTGTCGGCCATTGCCGAAGGCTATGAGGTGTTTGTGGTGACCGACGCTTCCGGCACCTTCAACACCACCGTGCAACAAGCGGCCTGGGCACGCATGTCGGCCGCCGGTGCGCACCTGCTGAACTGGTTCTCCGTGGCCTGCGAGCTGCAAGGCGACTGGCGCAACGACATGGAAGGCCTGGCCAACCTGCTGTCCGAGCGCCTGCCGAACTATCGCAACCTGATCAACAGCTACATGAAGTTCACGGCCAAGTAAGACGTACACCTGTGGGAGCGAGCTTGCTCGCGATGGCGGCGTATCAGTCGACACATGTGTTGACTGACAGATAGCTATCGCGAGCAAGCTCGCTCCCACAGTGTTTTGTGTCAGCCGTGGATCAGCGACTCTGCAACCACCCCAAAAACCCACCTTTCCTGACCACCACCGGTTTGGCCATCAACGCCATCCGGCTGTTCTGCTGGCGCACCGCTTGCAGCTTGTTCAACGCCCGGTCGACCTCCCGTCGTTGCGCCATGCAGTCGCGGGTCAGGGATTTGTCGAGGCGGTAGATGATGCTTGAGGTCATGGCGGTGAACCGTGCCTGGGACGGCGTATCGGCGAGGATGCTTTGTTCGCCCATGACTTCACTGGGCCCCATGCGCCCGGCTTCGATCTGCGTGCTGCCGTCGGGGACCGTTGCGCTGACCACGCCGGTGGCGATCACGTACAGGCTGTCCGGTACCTCATCCAGATCCAGCACCACATCACCGGCCGCGTATTGCTGCGCCACCATGTTCTGGGCCAGGCGATCCCGTTCATCGGCGCTCAGGGAACGGAAGATTTTCACTTCATCGAGCAAGGCCCGTGCGCGGGTCGACGGCTCGATCACGCCATCGGGTTGCCGGGAAATGCCTGCCGCTTCGAGGTGCCGATGAGCCAGGTCGAACAGTTGATTGCGCACTTCACCCTTTTTGCCCAATTCGGCGATGAAGCCGCTGGCCACGTATTCGGACATGGTTTCGCCGGCTTCCTTGAGCACGGCTTTGGGCGCCGGATCGAGCAGCAGACTGCTGCTGCCCTGAAGGGTGCGGTCCAGGGCATCGAGTACCCGACGCGGGCGAATGTGGTTGGGCACCTGAATGCTGATCGACACGCCGTGCATGTTGAACGGGCGGCTGAGGTTGACGATCTTCGCCTTGGCCGCCACCGAGTTCGGCACCACAGCGGTGCTGCCGGCGCTGGTCAGCAGGTGAGTGGCACGCCAGTCGATGTCCAGCACCTTGCCCTCGATGCCGTCGATGGAAACCCGGTCATCGACCTGGTAGGGCTTGGTAGTGTTGAGCACGATGCCAGAGAACACGTCGCTCAAGGTGCTCTGCAATGCCAGACCCACCACGATGGCGACGACGCCGGAGGTCGCCAGCAAACCTTTCACTGGCAGCTCCAGCACGTAGCCGGCGGCGGCCACCACCGCAATCAGGAACACCAGTGCGCCGATGACATCCTGCAACAGCCGGCCGCTGTGGCCGATGCGCCGCATCAGGGCCAGGCCGATCACTTCGGTGAGCACCCGTGCCGCGTACAGCCACCAGAGAATCCCCAGTGCCGTGGCCCCCAGTTGTGCCACGCGATCATCGGCAAACAACGGCGCCTGCAACGGGCTGACGCCGGCGTTGATGAGCACCGCGCTGAACAGCAGAAACAGCGCCAGGCGCACACCGACCCGGCTGACGCGATGCTTGAATGGCGCGACGTGCCAGAGCAGGGCGTCGATGGCCAGCAGCAGGGTGCTCAGGGAGAGCAGGTGACTGAGGAGAAAGGACATGGGAATGCTCCAGTAGAAATGAGGTCGCGCAGGTGGAGGATGCTGTTGTGGCGAGGGAGCTTTCTCCCGCTTGAGTGCGGAGCAGATTAATAGTGTGCCAGGAAGGGAAAAAGCGGCTATAAAATGTTTAACTGTCAACCAGGAGGTGACAATGAACCCCTTCGAAGATATGCGTATTTTTTGCCAGGTGATGGACTCTGGAAGCTTCACGGCTGCCGCCGATCAACTGGGGCTGTCCAAGCAGTTTGTCAGCCGTCGCTTGATGCAACTCGAAGAGCGCCTGGGCGTGCGCCTGCTCAATCGCTCGACCCGGCGACTGGATGTCACGCCGCTGGGGCAAAGTTATTACGAGTCA
Organism: Pseudomonas sp. FW305-70; assembly: GCF_058783925.1. NCBI lineage: Bacteria > Pseudomonadati > Pseudomonadota > Gammaproteobacteria > Pseudomonadales > Pseudomonadaceae > Pseudomonas > Pseudomonas sp. FW305-70. The sequence continues at coordinate 777 of NZ_JBYSYZ010000027.1, read as the reverse complement.
GCCTTGCGCCTGCTCAGTGAAGTCGAACAAGTGGAGCAGGGCATCGCCGGCCAGACCACCGAGCCACGCGGGACCATTCGTGTGAGCGCTCCGCTGTCGTTCGCACTGGCGCATCTGGGCTGCCTGTTGCCGGTGTTTTTGCAGCGCTATCGCGATGTGACGGTGGAGATGGATCTGAGCGATCGGCCTGTGGATTTGCTGGGTGAGGGATACGACCTGGCGTTGCGCATCGGCACGCTCGAGGACTCGACCTTGATTGCCCGGCGGATCGCGTCGATCCAGCGGGTGTACTGCGCAAGTCCGGCGTACCTGGCCGAGCGCGGCACGCCGCTCAAACCTGAGGATTTGCATGGTCATGACTGTCTGCCGTACGGCCATGGTCGACAGGTGCAATGGCGTTTTGCGGGGCAGGGCAAGCCGCTGACGGTCAACGTCACCGGGCGGATGCGGGTCAATAACGGCGAGGTGCTCAGGGATGCGGCTATCGCCGGCCTGGGGATCACGTATTTGCCGGCGTTCATCGTCGGCTCGGCGTTGAAGGATGGACGGCTGGTCGAGGTACTGGAGGATTTGCGGCCGGAGCCGCTGACATTGTCGGCGGTGTATCCGCAGCATCGTCAGGGTTCGCGGCCGGTGCAGGTGCTGGTTGAGTTCTTGCGCGAGGCGCTGGATCAGTCTGAGGGTGGGTTGTAAGGATAGGGTTCACACAATCTACTGTGGGAGCGGGCTTGCTCGCGAAGGCGGTGGGTCATGGGACATTGATGTCGACTGACACAC
>NZ_JBYSYZ010000026.1:50210-83124 GCF_058783925.1 Pseudomonas sp. FW305-70 | reverse complement strand
GCTGGGGGGTTGGGGCAGATGCTTTATGTGAGCCTTAGTCTGTTTCAGGAGGCTCAGGCTAGTACGGTGATTTTGGCGATGTTGGTGTTGGTGTTTGCTGTTGATGGGTTGAGTAGTTGGAGTCGGCAGCGGTGGGTTAAGGCGTGATGGGGGATGGCATGGATTTGCTCATCCGATTGCATTCGAGCGGGCAGCCATTTGTATGGAGTTGACCACCACGCTTCATGGGTATGACTGGCAGAAAACGACTCAAAGCAGCCTGTCAGCACAGGCAGAAATCGGCCAGAAGCAGGCCTTCGGCTGGGGGACTAGTTCCCATTAACATCGGTCGCTCGATATGCCTACGAAATTTTGGGCAATTCAGATCCAACACCTTCCAAAGGCTATAGCAGAGTCACCATTGCACAACCGGCCAATAACGTAAAAAATTCCGTGAGACTTCACTCAGAACCAGCCTCAAAAAATTATCACCTTGGGGCCTCCAACTACGTGCAGCGCCCAGCGACATAAAGAGGAACAGGCCCTCCGCACGAGACGGATCATGCCGGCCAACGTTGACGCCTATCCGAAATGGCATAGGTGCATCCAGGTTGTTAATCCACAATATCGTTTACTGAACGTGGATTATTTTGGCTAGGCTAGAAGTTTGGTGCGCATTCTTGCTAAGTTAAATCGTAAAGACCAGTGATCGAGAGCCATGATTCACCGAGGAGGTTCGCATTGAGACGCGAGCCTCCCCTGAACAAAGCGTAATCCACAAAATTCAAGCCAAAAAACCATGCATCATGTAACGGCCCTATCCAACACGGGAGAAGCCGTACACATTTTTTACCCGCTGCGCGAAATAACTCCCCACGGAAGATGCGGTTATCAATTCCTGGTAGACATGTTCAGGCACGTCGTAATATTCGTACATTGATCCGTTCAAGAACTCAACTTCGAGAATCTGCGATGACTCGTCATGTCCAACAGAGGCGATATTCGAAGAGCTAACAGATACACGTTCCATGATTTCTCCTATTGAGTACTATCTTGGTTTCTCCACGCCCTAACGAGCTTGGAATAATCTTCGTCACTACGCGCAGAGTTCCACTTTTCGCCAATTTTAGGATCTCCGCTATTGGGATATTTATCATCTGGCAAAACATTAAACCTGCACCGGGTAGGAAGTTGTGCTGCTTCCCCCACTATAATTGCTTCCCCAGTTCTAAGGATGGGTAGTGAGTCAACAATTCCGGCCAAGCCATCAGACATAGCCGCTTTAACTATCCCACGATCCGTCGAATTATTTATGCGTAGCGATATAATTGTTCCGCACTGAGATAAAATAGTTTCATCTATTTCGGATGGACGCTGACTAACAATCATGGCGCCGACCCCAAACTTGCGGCCCTCTTTAGCAATCCGCTGTACCATTTCTTTTGAGTGTCCATTCTCTGACTTCCCAAGATAACGGTGGGCTTCTTCAAGGACGACAAGAAGGGGGCGTTCACGCATCCCCTCAGTGACATTTCTCCCCCAAATGGCTGACTCAAAGATAATATCGAGGACTGCACCCAGAAGAAGCGTCAACCGTGCAGAGGGCATGCCGGACAAATCAAATATCGTAATTGGCTTATCATGCCCTAGCCAATCTTCAAGAAGTCCATCTAAATCTTTATTGATCTTGCCCTCTCTGTCTGGACTCCAATCGCCTGGCTCCAGCAAGAACGAGTATTGCGTATCAAGCAGCCTTGACTTCATCAAATCAAGCTGCCTCTTCATTGCCCCAGTTCCGCCCTTCTTCGGTAGTGATGTGCCAGCCCCAGGAGGGAGAAATTTAGGGGCGATCAAATCATCAAAAGCCCCCTCTCCGCCAGGAGAATATGCTGGCGTAGTCATGGCAGTATCACTGTAATTAACACCGTCCTCATGACAAAGGTCATACCATATTTTCTTTAATCTATAAGGAAGCGGTGTATTACTTGTTATTTTATCCACATCTATATTTGGTATATCATTCTCAACGACACCAAGTCTTTTTTCATCAACGGTTTTATCCATGAAAAGTGATCGCTGAGAATCGTTTGGATTATTGCAAAGAAATTCAATAAGCTTATCAGGCGAGATACACCAAAACGGTATGTACAACTGATTTTCGCCTGAGGGCATGATTGAAAAGGTCTTGGAAACATCGCTAAGTGCTGGGCCATATTCGCCGTGAATGTCTATCAGCAAAACTCTTGCAGATGGTAAGGGGGATCCATCAGGCCTGATCACCATCGACCGAAGAATACTTGCCGTGCTGGTTGATTTCCCAGATCCGGTAGACCCCAAAATTGCAGAATGGCGAGCGACAAGCTTATCCAGATCCAAGCTTATTTCAATTCCTTCCGAACTAGATAAGCGGCCAACTTGAAAGTGACTATTTAAGTGCTTTCTGAAAATTAATTTCAGGTCGCTCTCGACGACAAAATGAACATGGTCGCCGATGCTTGGGTACTCGCTTATGCCTCGATCAAAATTTCCGCCGATGGATTCTCCCACTAGCTCCACTTTGATCCATTTTCTCTCGGAAGACATTTTGGAATCGGCGTCGACAGTTGAAGTTTCGCTAGATTCGGAAATAACTCCGTAGAGGTGGTTATACCCTAAAGGAATTTTCACGAAGCTTCCGACTTGCCCAATTCGATAATTGCGTCCTTCCAGAACGACAATTCCAGACTCCACTGAGGCAGCGAGGTCAACGGCTACCGAAGAGCTTGAGACGGCGCTTACAAGGCCCAGAAACGTTGGCTGGATGGTTGTCATACCATCTCCTCTTGCACTTCCTGGGATAGAGGAGGAACTGCATCTTGAGATATGTCACTACCAGCAGTTGCCAGAAAACGAGCGAGTCGTAGAAAATCACCAAGCAAGAACTTATTATCTTTATAGTATTCGGCTCGAACTTCATGCCAGTTCTTGGTAGGAGGGGTACCGATTTTCCACTTTGCTTCCACTCCATTAATCACAGCGCCATCGCTACAAAAAACACTTATCCCCGGGCACTTTAGCGCCAATTCCTTGGCGGCCTTTTCATCTGCCAGACCATTAAACTGAAAAGCAAATAATGCGGCGGTGGGGTTAGCCATTAGGCATTCAAGCAGCCGCGATGAAATATGGGCATCAGCAAAAGAAAATCCAGCGCTTAAAATTAATGTGTCAGGCTCAAGAATGAAGTTCTTCAAACGTTCAAACAGAGAAGAAAATGGGGCTGCTTGTGTTTGATCGTACTTGATGTGCGATGGATAAACCAAATTGGCGTTTTTAGAATCCGGCACGCGTATAACCTCTCCATTAGCATTTGACTCCCAGCCAATGGACCCATGAAGCTTCCAAAGCCTTACCCAACGCGGCGGAAGATCATTTTTTGAAATGCTTGAAGGGTCAAAAAAAGCACTCTTGGACCCGCTGAATCCATCAAAATAAGGTGTTCGAGCCCGTTCCAAGGCATTTTCAATTAAAAGATCATAATTTGTTGTAAAAATCTCAACCGCATACTTTCTATTAATGCCGTTAATCCACGACACAAGTTCAGAGTATGGATTCGCACCCAATGGTAAGTCCTGTGCAACCACTTCCCGAATCGAGTTGCATATTGCTTCGGATAGATCGGAAAAGTCTTTTTCCGTAAAATCAAAAAGATTGCCATCACCAATAACCTCTGCAAGCATTCTGACGCGTGACAGTACCTTCTCAAGGTTTGAATCCGGAAATGAGGATTTTATTTGACTGTAGACTCCCCGCTGAGTTTCCGACAGCTCGTCTAATACAATTTTCTCAAGACCGGCGATATTTGGTATCAACGGTTTCCAGCTTCCTGCCTCACCTACGTTGATGCTTACAGGCGCCCCTGCACCGATCAGTAGTCCTATCCTCTTTCTTCCATTTGTAGCAAGCTGGCGAAATCCAAACATGTGCTGGTCTGGGTTGTGCGAGGTATTTTCCATTTTTTACCTACTATATTTATTCGACAGTCCCGGGTTGATTGAAGAAATTTTATTCTCCCGGGCTTGCGACATCGTTTTTGAGATCGGAAAATTTCGCAGCCATGGTTGGGTTGCCGCGGTTAAGTTTTTTTATCGTAACATCCTGCGCTTTGTCGTTCGCTAGACGAAGGTTTCGGTCAGTACCTAGTAATGCCTCCTTCGTCTTTTGGAGATGTTCGATTGACTTATCGATTTCACTAATCGCCGTTTGAAATCGCTTTGAGGCCAAGTCATAGTTTTTTGCGAATGCCGATTTAAACGTTTCAAGCTCAGATTCGAAGTTTGTGATGTCTATGTTTTGCGCCTTCATAAGCGCAAGCTCAGTTTTGTATTTTAGGGAGTTCATTGCTGCATTTCGCAGCAGCGTTATGATTGGAATGAAGAACTGAGGCCTGACGATGTACATTTTTGGAAAGCGGTGAAAAACATCAACGATCCCAGTGTTGTATAGCTCACTTTCAGGTTCCAGAAGGGAAACCAGCACAGCATACTCGCACCCTTTCTCAAGACGATCTTTATCAAGCTCCTTTAGGAAATCTTCATTCTTGTTTTTAGTTGCAGTTCGGTCATTCTCATTCTTCATTTCGAACATGATGGAAACGATCTCTGTCCCTGCCTCGTCCGAATCGCGAAATATATAATCCCCTTTACTTCCGGTTCGTGCATCATTGTCTTTCTCGAAGTATGCCTTTGGAAAAGCTGTGGCTCGAATACGATTGAATTCTGTTTCGCAGTGCTGCTCGAGGGTTTCACCAACCATCTTTGTCGATAAGCGCGCCTTCATATCTCGGAGACGTTCGATAGCGTCATCACGATCTTTGATCTGAGTTTCGTATTTATCCTTGAGCGACTTTTCTGCAAGCTGTTTTTCTAGTTCGGCTTTTTCGAGGCCACTTTGCAGCTTATCTCGCTCTTTCTCTACAGAGCTAATGGCCTCCGTAATCGCAAGCTTTTTGCCGATCTCTAAAGACTCGAGCTTGGATTTCAACTCCTGAATTTCAGAGTCTTTGGTCGCTGCGGTCTTCTGCAATTCATTTAGAAGTGTCGCTTTAGCCAATTTAGAAGCAGATTCTTGTTCGCGGCGTGTCTGCTCAAGCTCGTAAGCAAGCGTGTCACGCTCTTTCTCTACAGCACTTAGCGCCTCATTGACGGCGAGTTTTCGCGCGACCTCTTCAGTACCAATCCTGGACCGCAGTTCTTGAATTTCTGCATCCTTGATTGTCACTGACTTCTGCATTTCGCTAGCGGCCTTGGCGATCGCTAGCTCAACGGCGTTTCGCTTTTCTTGTTCAGCCAGTTCAAGTCGTTCATGCAACTGCTTCTCGAAATCGGTATCTCGAACCTGTTTGAGAATATCTGCGTATCCAGCTTCATCAATTTTGAATGCCTTTGCACAATGCGGACAGATAATCTCATGCATGCTTTCGCCTCCGTGCAGTTTCCTGAGTTTTCCTGACGCCTACGGCCCGGTTTCCAACTTCGGGCTTGCTCGATTCGCTTGTCTGCGCTTCGCAGTCCAAAGACGGCCGTTGCCAAGTCCCCTGAGCCCATCATCTTCCTCTCGACTGTAGCACATGGCCGCGTGCCATCAAGGCGCGCGGGACCATGTCCACCGCTTCGCCGGTACAAGTAACCTCCGTACCCCGTATTCATAGGGGAATGCAGCGAGTCCGTTCGTTAGTGAGATTGTTCTATAAACAATCCAAGTCGAGCCAATGAGGTTCTACGTACAGCTACTGTCGGCATGAAGTAATTGAGACTGGCAATATCTGCTTTGGGTCGATTCTGTTGAAAAAGTCGGCCATGGTTTCCACGGCAGAAAAGTACGCGCTTGAGATTGAAATCTTTAATTTGAGCAGAGGATTCCGGGCTCGGATTTCACGTAGCGGCGCGCAAAAAACGCATTTTCAGCGATCAGTATGTGAGCGATCTGGAAGAACCGACTTTTTCAACAGAATCGGTCGATTGCTACCCTTCGCAACAGGCATCAACCGACCCTTTGCGGTCGTTCAGCGTGCCGAGACACGCAGGACGGAAGTAGTTCTGTTTCCCAGGGCGACATGGACGAACAGCATCCCTCGCGAATGGACGTAGAAGCGACGCTCGACATTATGAGCAAGCCCAGATCAAAGGTATGCGGTACTAGGCTACCGCCTGCTTGGCGTCCTGCACCACGCCCTTGCCGTAGGCGTAGCTATACGACGCCGAAGCTGAACTGGGCATCCGTATCTCCCTGTTCGGTCCTGTGCTGAATCGTGATGAGATCCTCGGCGGCATGTAAAGAATTGGCCAAGTGTAGTAGGCAAAACGCCAGGAAGAACGAGCGTACATTGCGCTTGTAAAGGGGGGATTGGGTTGACTGGCTCATGTCTTGGCGTTCACTGATCACAATAGAAATAGCTCAATATACAGACGCGTATAGAGGCTGAGTGATTGCGGTTTGTTATGACGTGACTGTGTCATCGATAATGCTATCAGGAATTGTAAAATGACTGACGATTCGGTTGAGCGTATCCCATGCGTACAGTTGAGCGTGAATTTGTAAAATACTTGTATTCTGCGGCGAAGCGGCATTGTTGTAGTCATTCACGAGATATGAACTTGGGTGAACAATTTTAGAGAATAGTTTGTAGAGATTTTTATGGGTTTCTGAAAGTCCTAGCTGCTTGGCTATCTCGCCCGCGGACGCTGGCGATTTGATGGCTTGCAAGTTATGCTTGTTGCGTACGTCAGTCAGCCTTTGTATCTCGTTGCGTAAGATGACCCTCTGAGGTGACATCTCCGAAATCGTTTGTATGCCCAAAACACCTTCAATGACCTGTATTTTATCGGTGATAACTTCCGAGTACCAAGTTTGGATGTTTTTCGGGTCACTACAAATTAGACGCACCTGTAGATTAAGTTCGTAGAGGCTGCGCGTTGCGAGTGCTAGTATTGAAATATGCTGATTTATAGACGTAGCTAACACGTCTAGATATTGAGTGCTGCACTTTAAAAGGTTATGCATGGCCAAACTGTCATTCGTACGCAGTATGTTTTTTGTAATCCATGCTTCCGCATTAGTGAATTTTTTTCGCATTTCTTTTATGGCGTTGGTTAGATCATTTTCAGATCCATTTACTACGTAGTCGTTCAGAGATTTCTCGTTGTTCATTTTCTTACTCAGCCAGTGATTGTGGAGTGGATAGATTTCATTTCAAATGACGAGCCTTGACCGCTTAACACGTGTCGTCCTAAGACGGCCCTTTGCTAGGAAAGCATTCGTTATTTTTGCCGAGCCCGACGCTTCGCAGCAGACTTTCTCATCGATTCTCTTTTTGCGACCAACTGGCGAGGCTCAGGTATCTGCCACCCTCCAGGTACGAGTGCGCGCAAGTCGTACCCCATCATGAATAGCCCTGCTTCAAAACAATGGCATCGCTGATTCATTTCTGAAACGTGGGAAAAAAGGTTCGGCGATTTATCAAGCACGTCTCGCATAATCCAGCCAAGCTGAACCTGTCGCCGAGCCCACTCCGCAGGTCTCTGGCGGTTTAGGATTGGAGTACCTGCGAATCCGATCCCAAGTAGACGCGGGTCCCGGATTTGACACCCCTGACCAGCATCCATAGCAAACCGTCTGTAGTCTGCGATAGGCGGAGTCGGTTCTGTCAGGGTTTCCCGATATAGATGGTAAAGGGCGGCGATTGCTGCACCTACACGACCGTCATAGATAGGAGAACCGGTGGTATCGAACAGCGCATGAATTTTGGTTAACCCTGAGTTGTAGGCTAGGACTTTCTCTTCCGTAATATCGGAAAGCCGGTTGGACGTGTCGAGTGCAAGTAGTGGTTCGACGCGTAACAGGTAAGCGGTTAGGTCTTTCTTAGATTTGCGCGCATCAAGAAAACTAATGCTACTTGCGTTGTCGACGCCTCCCCATTTTAGGATGTCCCGGCAGACCTTATAGGTGGCGGCCTCATCGCTAGCTAGTGCAGAAAGGCGTATTGCTTCCCTAAAGCCTTTAATTTTTGCGCTCACCGTTTCCCAATCGCCTGCCCATTGATAGCAAGCCTGGGCGCCTTGAATCCCTGTAACGATCTTATCCAATCCACCTGGGACGTAATTTTTGCTTTTAGAAAACTTTAGGTGTATCGGCATCGTAGGTAGGTTAGTCACCAACCAAGTGACAAACCCCCTGATGTCGTCCTGTTGAAGATAGGTTGTGCGGTCCATGTTGATTTTCCAGCGCTTGAAGGATGGCACTTTGCCTTGATGGCTCGATTGAGTCAAAAAATATCAGCCTCATTAGCAATTCAGCTGGGCACCCGCTGGATTGCGGCTACACCGGTATTTTCTGTCGAGAGGACCGCTACAGTGAGTTAGGGCAAGTGCCTGCTATCGTTTTGTCGACTGCTATTGACCGTTTTCTGCCAATTGCGACGGGCAGTTTGGGATCGGTTAAAAGCCATCTCATTCTTGAGCTGGATGCGCGGTTGTCGAGAGACCGCTCTTGGCCGTTCTCTGCCGGTCATGGTTACAATGCCCACTGGTTAAACCCGATGCAATCGATGGCCAAGTGCAGTGCAATTCCGCACCTGACAACCAAACCACTACTACCCACGCAAAAAAACCCTTCCTGCGCGTCAACACAGGAAGGGTTTTTTGTTTGCAGCTGATCAGTCTTTAGCCTGGCTCAACTTGGTGAACAACTCGGTTGGTACTTTCTTGCCATTGGAGGTGTACTGGTTGGTGCGGAACTTGTACACCTCACCCTCGGACAGGAAGCCGTCGCCATTGGCGTCCATTGCCTTGAATTCCTCTGTGCCCTTGGGCGCTACGGCCAGCAGTTCCTTGAGCGACACGCGGCCGTCATGGTCGGCGTCGGTGCGGGCGAAGGAGGCATCGCCGCACTTGCCTTCACCGCACTTGCCTTCGGCCTGGGTCTTTTGGGCGCTGGCTTCGCCGGCACCGCACTTGCCTTCGCCACACTTGCCTTCGCTGGTCTTCTCGGCGGAGGCCAGTTGATAGCCCTGAGGCAGGGCTTCGGCGGAAAACGCCGAGGATGCGAAGTTGATACCGCCGACCAGTGCTACAGCGATCAGGCCAATACGAGTTTTGTTCGACTGGATACGAGACATGTTGATACTCCGGATCAATGACGTGGCGGGACCACTTTTGGTCGTACCACAAGGGTTGATGAACCTGGTTGCGAGTTGCGTTGTGCTTCTCGCTTTGGCAGGTCTATTTGGCCCCAGTGGTGTATCCGGGCTGTATCCGTGATGAGTGGGTTTTGTAGGGTTGTAGTCGGATTTCGTGCGCTGATACACAGCGATACACGAAAGCCGGTATTCAGTGATCAGGGATGTTTTTTGCTTGCGTGGGGATCGCTCGACATTGCCCACGAGCGCTTGTTTAAAAAGGTTGTAGGGTATTTCCGGCGGGCTACAAGACCTTGCGTCGTTGCCTACGGGTACGCCAGAATCCGCCGGCTTGTGCGTCTAGGGACCGGGTTCTATCGTTCGCGTGCTGCTGCCTGTTCAGCGGCCGGGTCTGGAAACCCCGAAATGAAAATGGCGCCACTGCGCCCTTCGTAACCTATGCTTGCACGCTTTTAAGTGTGCACTCCGTTATGGCGGCTGTGCGCGGGAGACCTTCGGGTCTACCGGGTTGCCGTTTCCCCGGGTTTCCAGCCTGCGTACAGCTGCCACCTCTTCGTCTGGAAACGAACGTGGCAGCTTCAACCATGAAGCGGAGACTCCCATGTTCAAGGTCACCCCCAACCCGCCGGACACCGATCCGACATCCCCCTGCGAACCCGATTCAAACAGGCTCAATGAAGCCGCCGAATCCGCCTTCCACGTCCCCTCCACCGCCGACATCAAGGCCACACCGCGCACGCCTGGCACTCTGTTTACTGTCGACCCCGAGGCCGATACCGAAACGCTGATGGTGTATCTGGTCGAGACGCTGGCCTCGGTCGATGTGATGGTGCATCAGTTGGTGGATCATCTGGAGGGTGGGTCGCGCAATGCCCTGTTGGGGATTTCCAATAGTGTGATGCTGGCGGAGATTACGGCGAATCGGGTGTTGGATCAGATTGATCCGCGTGAATAGACACGCCGGCCTGTGGCGAGGGAGCTTGCTCCCGCTGGGCCGCGTAGCGGCCCCCAGCTCTTCACCTGAAAAGCGGGGCCTGCTGCGCAGTCCAGCGGGAGCAAGCTCCCTCGCCACAGGGGTTGTGTGGTTGATGTTGGCTAGTTCGGGTCGAGCAAGCCGCCGCTCCAGTGACGTGACACCCGGCTGCCGGTGAATTTCGCTACGCCCATGCCCTGGGCGATCAGTCGGTCGCGATAGCGCGTGACCAGGCGCCCTGCTTGTTCGGCATGCAGGACCACTTCGGAAGTCGGGTCGCCCGGGGTTCTGAGGATCCGGGCAAAGCGCTGCCCTTCTTCGACGAAATCCCCCAGCTCTTTTTCGAAGATCAGTACGCCGGGTTGCGGGGCGATGATGGTTTCCATGTGGCCCATTTCCACGGCTTCGACGGGCCAGTCTGCAGGCGCCACGGACTCATCGATGACGCCGAAAGCGCACAGCCAGTGGTACAGCCCTTCGGCATCCGACTCGGCGAATCGGTCGTTGACGTCGCCCTGCCCGCGCAGCTCCAGGGTCGCGGCCATGCGCCCTGCTGTGACGCCGTCGCGTAGCCACGGGGCGATGATGGTTTCTTCGAAGGAACCGTCGCCGCCGTCATCCCAGATGATCGCCACGTCCATCTTCATCGCCGCCGCCAGTTCGCGACCGCGGGGCCAGAAACTGCGGTGTACGTAGAGGTACGGCAGGGCCTCGTCATCGGTGTGCAGGTCGAGCATCACGTCGGCCGGGGCGGCCAGTTGCACCAGTTTTTTTTGCCATTGCTGGACGCAGGTTGAAGGTCGCGCCATGGCCGCCGACTGGTCGAACGCGCGATTGAAGTTGTGCCCGGTCGCGTCGTGGTAACGCCCGAGAATCCGGCCCTGGCGAAACTGTCCGATGCCCAGTGGATTGGCCTGTGGCACCACGGTGACCTGGCCCTTGAGTCGGCCCTGGGCTTCGGCGATCTGTAGTCGTTGCATCAGCACATGCAGGACCAGCATCCCGGCGATTTCATCGGCATGCACCCCGGCCTGCAGGTGCACGTTCGGCCCGCTGCCGTCGCCGGCATAACGCCAGGCACCGACCCGCACGGCATCGCCGTTGTTGTTGCTGACACTGAACGAAATATCCTGCGGCATTGGTTTTCCCTCCTGTCATGACCGTTGAAAAACGCTGTATCGCGGCTGTCGAGGCTGGTGATTGAACAGGTGTTCAACTAAGCTCGACAGCGTGGAAGCTCATCCAGGGACAGCCTTGTGACAACCGATGCCCCGAAAAACCGTCGCGCCGAACCCGAAGACCGCCGCGAAATGCTGGTGGCGGCCACCCTGCGCTGCCTGGGCCGCGACGGTCACGCCGGGATCTCCGTGCGGCGCATCGCCACCGAAGCCGGGGTGTCCGTGGGTTTGCTCAACCATCACTTCGGCAGCATCGAGGCATTGATCGCCGACACCTACCAGCGGCTCGCGAGCGAGCTGACCACTGCCCTGCTCCAGGAAATCGAACAGGCCGAGACACCTGCGCAGAAGATCGATGCCTTCCTGGAAGGCTCGTTTTCGCCCAGGGTCATGGACCCGAAACTGCTCGGGGTGTGGGTGGTGTTCTGGAGCCTGATCCGTCACTCCGAACACGTCAGCCAGTCCCACGAAAAAAGCTACCGCGCCTACCTCGATCTGATCCGCCAGTTGCTCGACGGCCTGGCGGCCAGCGAAGGTTTCGTGATTCACGACACGCGCCTGGCCGCCATCGGCCTATCGGCGATGCTCGACGGTCTCTGGCTCGAGTGGTGCCTGAACCCCGAGACCTTCAGCGCCGCCAACGGACTGCATATCTGCCGTTGCTGGATAAAGGGGCTGCGTCACGGAGCATTCAGCACCGACGACGTCCTGTGACGGGTGCCGGCCGAAGATCATCGCCAGGGTGCCGCTGACGGCGATCAGCCCGGCGCCGATCATCAGTGAGGTGTCCATCAGCGTGCCCCAGACCAGGCTCGACAGGGCAAACGCCCAGATCAAGCCGGTGTATTCGAACGGCGCGAGCAAGGTCGCGGTGGCGCGGCGGAAACTGGCGAACAGCAGGAACTGGCCGATGCCGCCCACCAGCCCGGCGCCGAGCATGCCCAGCCAGGCCGGTGTTGGCGAGGGTGTGTAGGTCCACGGCAGCGCCACCGCCATGCAAATCACGAACACCACGTTGGTGATCAGCATCTGTTCCAGCACGGAGGTCTGGTCATCCACCTGACGCAGCTGGATGTAAGTGAACGCCCAGCACATCGCCGCCAGCAGGGTCAGGACGATCGGCAACGGCTCGGTCATGTGGTCGGGGCGACAGGCAATGACCACCCCGACGAATCCGACGATCAGGCTGAACCACTGCCAGCCGCTGGCGCGTTCCTTGAGAATCACTGCCGCCAGCACCGTGACCATGATCGGCGCGGAAAAATACAGGGTGGTCATCTCGGCCAGGGTCAGGTCCCGGGCCGCCGTGTAGTACAGCACCCAGGCCACTATCGACAGCAAGCCGCGCACCACCAGCAGGCGCCGGCTCGGTGAATGCCAGGCGCGCTGGATAACGCGCGAGCGCCCCGCCAGCAGCACGGCCACGACCACCACGGCGGCGCGCCAGAACAGAATGGTGACCACCGAAAAATCAGCCACCAGCCACTTGATGACTGCATCCTGCAACGACAGGAATGCGTAGCCCAGGGTGCACAGGCCAATGCCCTGCAGCGAGCGGTCGACTTTCGACGAGCTCATCAGGCCGACCTGCGCACGGGCGTTCCGCGCCGCTCGGCGAAGGCAAACAGCGCTTCGATCAGGAAGGTCAGGCAGACGTAGACACCGGCCACCAGCAACAGGGGTTCGTACACTTGCAGGGTTTGCGCGCGGACCACGTTGGCGGCGCCGAGCAGGTCGATCACGGCGATGGTCGAGGCCAGTGCCGTGGACTTGAGCAGCATCACGGTCTCCCCCGCCAGGGTCGGCAACAGCAGGCGCAGGGCCCGGGGCAAACGCACCCGCAGCAACGACTGGCGCGCGGTCATGCCAAAGGCCGACGCGGCCTCCATCTCACCCTTGGGCACCGCCAGCAGGCCACCGCGAATCACTTCGCCGACATAGGCCCCCATCGACACCACCAGGGCGAACACGATGTACCAGTAGCCATCGCGCAGGTAAGGCCAGAGGAAGCTGCCACGAATCAGCGGGAACTGGGCAAACAGGCTGCCCAGCCCGTAGTAGTAGATGTAGATCTGGATCAGCAACGGCGTGCCGCGCGTGACGCTGGTGTAGAACAGGCTGACCTTGGCGATCACCTTGTTTTTCGAGATCCGCGCCAGCGCCACCAGCACCGCCAGCAGGTAACCGAACACACTGGAAACCGACAGAATGATGAGGGTGGTTTGCAGCCCCCGGCCCAACAGCGCCCCGTATTCAACTATCCACGCTGGAATCATTTCATTCTCTCTGCCGGTTCAGTCAACAAGAGGCATCCAGCGACGAATGCGTCGCTCCAACCGTCCCGAAAGATAGTTCGACGCCAGGGTCACCGCGTAGTACAGCGCGGCAGCCGTGAGGTAGAACAACAGGTAGTGGCGCGTCGAACCCGCGCCTTGCTTGGCGGTGTACAGCAGCTCGTTGGTGCCGACCACGCTGATCAGTGCGCTGTCCTTGATCAGGTTGATCCACAGGTTGGCCATCCCGGCCATGGCGTAAGGCGCCATGATCGGCAGCGTGACCCGGCGGAACAGACCGAAACCGTTGAGGCCGAACGCCTTGGCCGCTTCGATCTGGCCGAAGGGAATCGCCTGGATCGCCGCGCGGAAAATCTCCGAGGCGTAGGCGCCCTGCACCAGCCCCAGCACGACGATGGCCGCCAGCGGGCCGCTGACGTTCACCACGCCGTAGCCGAGTCGGGTCATCAGCGAGTTGAGGAGCATGGAGCCGACGTAGTACAGCAACAGAATCAGCAGCAACTCCGGCACCGCGCGGAACAAGGTGGTGTAGCCGCGCATCAGCGCTGCAATCGGCTTTGGCGCGCCGAGCTTGAGGCACGCCACCACCAGCCCGATGGCCAGCCCGAGCACAAAGGCCCCGGCGGAAATCTGCAGGGTCATCCAGAGCCCCTTCAACAGCGCACTGCCCCATCCCTGTTCGGTGAAATTGATCAGATCGAACATTGCCGGCATTTCAGTCTCCCCTGATCCTGTGGGAGCGAGCTTGCTCGCGATGAGGCCATGCCAGTCAATATCAATGCTGACTGAACCACCGCTATCGCGAGCAAGCTCGCTCCCACAGGGATCTGCTTTTCCTCAGGACTTGCGTTTCGCCAGTCGTCAGAACGACGGCTTCACGCTGGTGCCGAAGTAGCTCTGGGACAGCTCGTCATAGTCCTTGCTCGCCAGCAATTCCTGGATGGCCTTGTCGAGTTTCGCTTTAAGCTCGGTGTCGTCCTTGCGCAGGCCGGCGCCTACGCCTTTGCCGAAGATCGGGTCGTACGGCACGGTGCCGAGGTAGGCCAGGTCCTTGGCATCCGGGGTCTTGACGAACGAAGCCATGGCGGTGCCGTCGGCCATCATCAGGTCGATGCGGCCGGCAATCAGGTCGGCGTTGGCCGAGTCCTGGGTGTCGTAGTACTTAACGTCGGCGATTTTTTCGTAGTAGGTCTTCAGGTAGTTGGCGCTCACCGTCGAGTTCTGCACGCCGATGATCTTGCCCTTGAGGTCATCCGGGTACTTCTTCACTGACGTCTCTTTCGGGCCGACGACGGCAATCGCCGAATCGTAGTAGGCCTTGCTGAAGGCGATCTGCTTTTCCCGTTCTTCGGTCACCGACATCGAAGAAAAGATCACGTCGATCTTCTTCGCCAGCAGCGACGGAATGATGCCGTCCCACGCCACTTCCTTGATCTCGCAATCGGCTTTCATTTCGCTGCACAGCTTGTGGATCAGGTCGACTTCAAAGCCCTTCCACTCACCGTTGGCCTGCTTTTCGGTGTACGGCGGATAGGGTTCGGCGGCCACCGCGAAACGGATGGGCTGTGCCTGAGCCGCGCTCATGCCGGCCAGCAGTACGCAGGCTGCACCGGTCAACCAGTTTGCAAAACGTCGATTTCCCATGTTGTTTTCCCGTCTTTTTATGATGAGTTAGCGAGTCTGATGAGCGTTGACGAATTGTCGGCAACGCTCGCTGCGTGGGTGTACGAACACTTCGTCCGGCGAACCGGTTTCCTCGATCAGCCCTTGATGCAGGAAGGCGACTTTGGAAGAGACATCGCGTGCGAAAGCCATTTCATGAGTCACCAGGATCATGGTCCGGCCTTCTTCGGCGAGGGAGCGGATCACCCGCAGCACTTCCCCGACCAGTTCCGGGTCGAGTGCCGAGGTGGGTTCATCGAACAGCATGACCTTGGGCCGCATGGCCAGGGCCCGGGCGATGGCCACCCGTTGTTGCTGTCCCCCGGAGAGAAACGCCGGGTACTCGTTGCGCTTGGCCGCAAGGCCTACGCGTTCGAGCAGGGCTTCGGCCCGTTCGGTGGCCTCCGCACGGCTTTCACGCAGGACCTGGGTCGGCGCTTCGATGAGGTTTTCCAGCACCGTGCGATGGGGCCAGAGGTTGAAGTTCTGGAACACCATGCCCAGGCTCGACCTGATGCGCACCAGCTGTTTGGCGTCCGACACCAGCGGTGCGCCGGGGCGATTCTGGTTAAGGTGAATGCTTTCGCCATCGACCAGGATGCGGCCCTGGTCCGGCACTTCGAGCATGTTGATGCAGCGCAGCAAGGTACTTTTGCCCGAGCCGCTGGCACCGATCAGCGAGATCACCTCGCCTTCGCGGGCGGTCAAGGAAACGCCCTTGAGCACTTCGATATTGCCGAAGCGTTTGTGCAGGCGATCGACCTCGATCATGGTCCTGGCCGCAGCCGGTTCGACGGTGGCAGTGCTGGTCACCGTGCCGATCACCGGCCTCGGCGCTTCACCGTTGAGCACCTGGACAAAGCCGCGAATGCGCTGGCAGGCCTGGGCCAGTCGCTCTTCGCTGAGGGTGAACGAAAGCCGTACAAAACCCTGGGCCGGTTCACCGAATGCCGCGGCATCCAGGACCGAGACACCGGCTTCACGCAGCAGGCGCCAGGCGAATTCCAGCGAGGTCAGGCCGGTGCCGCGCACGTCCACCAGCACGAACATGCCCGCGTCCGGGTTGAGCACGCTGATGCCCGGGCAATCGGCCAGGCCGGACACCACCAGATCGCGGCGGCGACGGTAGATCTCGCGCATGCCGTGGGTGACTTCTTCATGGGACTGCACGGCCTTGAGCGCCGCTTCCATGACAAACCCGGGCAAGCCGTACAGCATGCTCAGCACCAGGGTTTCGACATGGTTGACCAGGGCTTCGTTGGCCACGACCCAGCCGATGCGCCAACCGGTCATGGCATGGGATTTCGACAGGCTGCCGATCACCACGCAGCGCTCGGCCATGCCCGGCAACGCTGCCAGGCTCAGGTGTTCGCGCTCGTAGGCGAGGCTCTCGTAGACCTCGTCCACCACCACCCACAGGTCATGGGCGATGGCGAGATCGGCGATGGCTTGCAGCTCTTCGCGACCCAGCACCACACCGGTGGGGTTGTTCGGGTTGGAGAAGAAAATCGCCCGGGTACGCGGGGTGATGGCCTTGGCCAACACGGCGGCATCGAGGCGGAAACCCGAATCCGCCGCACAGGGCACCCGCACCAGCGTGGCGCCGGACGCCTTGAGCGTGGCTTCGTAAGTGACGTACATCGGGTCGAGGGCGATCACTTCGTCGCCGGCGCCGAGCAGGCACAACGAGGTGGCGAACAAGGCGTTCTGCGCACCGGCGGTGAGAATGATGTTCGAGGCCTGCAGTTCGCGGTCGATCAACTGGCTGTAGCGGCCGGCGATGGCTTCACGCAGGGCCTGGCGACCGGCGATTTCGGTGTAGTGGGTATCCCCTTCGCGCAAGGCGTGGATGGCGGCATCGGTGATGAAATCCGGGGTGGGAAAATCCGGGTCGCCGACGCTGAGGATGATCACGTCCTCGCCTTTGCGCTGTGCCGCGTTGGCCGCGTAGTGAATATCCCAGGCGGCAACGCCTTGGCCACTGATCCGCTCTACAAAGGGTGAAAACCGCATGCCAGTGCCTCGTTCGAATTGAAGAAACGCAAGCCCGCAACCAGCCGGGGGAAGGTGGCCCTCAACATAGTCCAGACTGAACACTCGTTCAACAGAAAACTCACAAGGCTTCGCGTTCAGCGCAAACAGGTCGTTTTCACGACAGTCGCGCCGTTTTTCAACACGACGCGATCAGGCGCCGTGAAAGGATTTTGCTGACCGCGCCAATCGCCAGGGCGATGCAGATCAGCCCCGCCGCAACCGCAAACGTCAGGCGCATCCCCTGTGCGATGGCCTCAGGTGGCGCCTGCAAAACATCGTGGCTGGCGGTGCCGAAGGCGAACACGGCGCCCATCACGCCAGCGCCGGTGATCAAGCCCAGATTGCGCGACAGCCCGAGCAGACCGGAGACCACGCCGCGCTCTTGCGGCGTGATGTCCGCCAGCACGGCGGTATTGTTGGCCGCCTGGAACAGCGCATAACCGGCGGTCATGACCGCCAGGGGCGCGATGTAGCCGAGCGCACCGAAGCCCGTCGGCACGGCGGGCAGGAGGCAAGCGCCGGTCAGCATGGCCAGCAATCCGAGCGTGCCGGATCGATGTGCGCCCAATCTGTCGACCCATCGACCCGCCGGGACCCCGACCAGTGCGGCGACCAGCGGCCCCGTCGACATCACCAGGCCAACGCTCGCTGCATTCAGCGCCAGTGCGCCGGAGAGATAAAACGGCCCCACCACCAGGGTAGTCATGACCACGGCCGTCACCAGCAGGCTCATGGCGAAACCTGCGCTCAGCTGCCAATTGCGGAACATCGTCAGTCGAACCAGCGGCGACCCGGCGGTGCGTTCGACGAACACAAACACGCCCGCCCCCACCACGGCCATCAGCAACAGTGCCAGGTTCAGCGGCGCAAAACCGCCGCGCCCGAGGGTCATCGCCAGCGCGTAGGCCAGCAGCGTCAGGACCAGTACCAGGGTGCCGAGGAGGTCGAAACCCGCTCGGTCCGCCCTTTTCTCAGGGCTATCTTTCGGTAGAAAACAAAGCGCGAGACCCATCGCCAAAACACCCAAGGGCACATTGAGCAGAAAAACCGCCGGCCACCCTAAATTGGCAATCAAGAAACCACCGAGGGTCGGGCCGAGCGAGGTGCCGATCGCCGACATCGTGCCGAGCAGGCCCATCGCACTGCCCAGCTTTGCCTTGGGCACCGCCCCGCTCACCAGGGCCAGGGTCAACGCCATCATGATGGCCGCGCCGATGCCCTGCAGGGCCCGGGCGGCAATCAGCCACCCGAGAGCGGATGAGACGGCGCACAGGACTGAAGCGGCGGTAAACACACCCATCCCGATCAACAACAAACGCCGACGGCCAACAATGTCGCCGAGCCGCCCGGCACTGACGATCAGCGCCGTGATCGCCAGCAGGTAAGCGAGCACCACCCATTGCACTTGCTGGAAAGAGGCCGAGAACGCGGCGGCCAGTGTCGGTAAACCCACGTTGGCAATGCTCGTGCCCAGGGATGACAGCAGCATGGACAGCGACAGGCTGACCAGCGCGCCCCGAATCGATATGGACTTCATTTTCTCGCGACTCCGCAAACAGGTTGTCTGGAGCCTAAGCCCGGCCATAACATGGCGGAAGACGCAGCGTTTGCACTGAATACATGCACTAGACGCCACTCACCAAAAACCCAGTGTGGGAGCGGGCTTGCTCGCGAAGGCGGCGTATCAGTCGACACCGGTATTGCCTGACACACCGCTTTCGCGAGCAAGCCCGCTCCCACAGGAGTTGATTCCATGCCAGACCTCAATCTGCTGATCACCCTGAACGTGTTGCTCGAAGAAGGCAGCGTGGCCCGGGCCGCGCAGCGTTTGTGCCTGAGCCCGTCGGCCATGAGCCGGGCGCTGGCGCGATTGCGCGAAACCACGGGCGATCCGTTGCTGGTGCGGGCCGGGCGCGGACTGGTTCCCACGCCCCGGGCGCTGGAGTTGCGTGAACGCGTCGGCGTGCTCGTGCAGGACGCCGAAGCCGTCCTGCGCCCCGCCGAGGCACTTGACCTCGCTCAACTGGCGCGCACCTTCACCCTGCGCACCAGCGATGGCTTCGTGGAAAATTTCGGCGCGCCACTGATCGCCCGCATCCACCGCGAGGCGCCCGGTGTCCGCCTGAATTTCGTGCAGAAGCTGAACAAGGACAGCACCCTGCTGCGCGACGGTTCGGTGGACCTGGAAACCGGCGTGATCGGCGAATCCACCAGCCCGGAAGTGCGGACCCGGATGCTGTTTCGCGACCGCTTCATTGGCGTCGTGCGCGAGGGCCATCCACTGGCTCACGGTGAAGTCACACCGGCGCGTTATGCCGAGGCCCGGCACATCCTGGTTTCACGCCGGGGCCACGAAAAAGGCGTGATGGATGACGCCTTGAATGAGTTGGGGCTAAAGCGGGAGATCATCACCATTGTCGCCGGTTTTGCGTCCGCGATTGCATTGGCGCGGGCTTCAGACCTGGTCGCCAGCGTACCGCAGCGGCACGTCGGCAACCTGTGCCAGGGCATGCATTGCTTTGCGTTGCCCTTCCCCACGCCGCCGATCACGGTGTCGATGCTGTGGCACCCGCGCATGGACGCCGACCCGGCCCATCGCTGGCTGCGCGGTTGTGTGTGGGAGGTTTGCAGCCAATAACCTCCGGCGCCGCGCGCATTCAAGCGGTTTGTATCGAACTGTATGTCCCCCCGACCACCTTACACAGCGATACACATCCGCCGGGTTCAGGACATATGGGCAGTACATGGAAATGAAACAGTGGGGCGCATCGCAAAGCGCAGGCTTTCCGAGCATTCCAGCAACCCACTGACAGGAAATACCACCATGATCAATGCAATCGATACCGTGCTGTACACCGGCAAGACCCAGACCACCGGCGGCCGCGACGGTCAGGCGCGCAGCACCGATGGACGCCTGGACATCAAGCTTTCGCCTCCCGGAGGTTTGGGCGCCGGCACCAATCCTGAGCAACTGCTGGCGGCGGGTTGGTCGGCCTGTTTCATCGGGGCGATGGGCAAGGCCTGCGTCGCGCTGAAAGTGGCCTTGCCGAGCGATGTTGCGGTGGATGCCGAAATCGACCTGGGCAAGTCCGAAAACGCTTTCTTCCTTCAAGCCCGCCTGAATGTCAGCCTGCCGGGCCTGGACCCGGCCATCGCACGCGGCGTGGTGGAACTGGCGCATCAGACTTGCCCGTACTCCAAAGCGACCCGCGGCAATATCGACGTCGAGATCAATCTGGTTTGACCGACGCGGAAAAGCCTGGCCTGACGTCTTGATACCGGTCAGGCCAGGCTTTCTGAACACCGCAATCGTTGTTGTTGTGGGAGCGAGCTTGCTCGCGATGGTCTAGAGAGCGCCGCGTTTAGCCAGTAAGCACGCGTTATCGTTAACGACCATCGCGAGCAAGCTCGCTCCCACAGTTCACCTACTCCTTCAGGATCAGCAGCGGCTGGCCTTTCTTGACGATATAGGTTGCCAGCTCCGAGGCCTTGTCCTGGCCCACGTTCTTCGCCACATGGGCGACGCCGTCGGGGATGTACAACGAATCACCGGCCTTGAGCGTCACCGGTGCCCGCCCTTCCAGCTGATACTCGAAGGTGCCGCTGATCACGTGCGCCACTTCTACGCCGGGGTGAGCATGCCTGGGCGATACCACGCCCGGATCGAAGTCCACGAGCACCTGAGTGACTTCGCGGTCGGCGGCGCCGAGGTCTTCGCGCAGCAGGTCGGTGCGATGCAGCCCTTGCTGCCAGTTTTTCACTGCCGGAGCCTCCTGGGCTTGAGAGACGCTCGCGAAAGTCGCAAGCCCTGCGGCGGCCAGGGCAATGCCCAACTTGCCGATGGTATGACGGGTGTTGATACGCAACATTGCCTTTCCTCCAGTTGAACCCTGGTCAGCCGCGCCGAAAATGACACGGTGCCGGTGGTTGCATTTGAAGGCCGCCGTGTATCGCCAGGGTGTCTGGAAACCCCGGTTTTGTATGCCCGGGTAACGGCGGGCGCTGCGGATACCTGCCGATACAAACCCGCCGCTAAGTCTTGAACGCTTCGCGCCGGGCACTGCGTTCGGCGACATAGGCGGCACTCGGCTCACTGATCAGGTCTGCGCGGCGCAAGGGCTGAGCGCAATGGGCGCACAGCGGTCCGAGTCCGGCCGGCTCGCCGCAACTGCGGTGGGTATAGACCACCGCCAAACCTTCCCCGGGGGATTTGCACCAGGTTTCGCCCCAGGCCCGCAGCGCCAGCACCACCGAGTAGAACGCATCGCCCTTTTCCGTGAGGTGGTATTCGTAGCGTTTGGGCCGTTCGCTGTAGGCACGTCGCTCCAGGAGCCCGTCGGCCTCCATGCTCTTCAAGCGCGCCGCGACCATTTGCGGCGTACCGCCGGTCTGCGCCTGGATTTCATCGAAGCGATGACTGCCCATGAACAACTCACGCAGCACCAGCACCGTCCAGCGGTCACCCACGACGGCTTCGGCCCGGGAAATCGGGCACAGGGTTTCAGAAACGGTTGCTTTCACCGACATGCGGTATTGCCTCTTGCCTAGTTACTATGATTATCATATCCACGTGAATTACTGGCAACTACACTTCATCATCCACGGATTATCTTGCGGAGCACCGCCATGTCCAACGCCACCTACCCTCTTGATCGGACGGCCTACCTGCTGGTCGACCCCTACAACGATTTTCTGTCGGAAGGCGGAAAGATCTACCCCTTGATCGAGCCCATTGCCACGCGAGTCGGCCTGCTCGACAACCTGCGCACGCTTGATCGCACCGTTCGCGGGCTCGACATTCCGGTGGTCATCGTACCCCACCACCGCTGGGAAAAAGGCGACTACGAAAACTGGGATCACCCAAGCCCCACCCAGTGCAAGATCATGCACATGCACCACTTCGCACGCGGGGAATGGGGCGGCGAATGGCACCCCGACTTCGCGCCGCAGGACGGCGACGTCATCGTTCAGGAACATTGGGGCTCCAGCGGCTTTGCCAATACCGACCTGGATTTTCGCCTCAAGCAAAAGGGTATCACCCACGTGATCATCGTCGGCCTGCTGGCCAATACCTGCATCGAGGCCACCGCCCGTTACGCTCAGGAACTGGGCTATCACGTCACCCTGGTGCGCGACGCGACCGCGGCCTTCATGCCGGAGATGATGCATTCGGCCCATGAGCTGAACGGCCCGACCTTCGCCCACGCCATCCTGACCACCGATGAACTGGTTGCCGCACTGGCACAGGCAGGTGCGTGATGCAGTTGACCGGCAAGCTGCTGATCGGCGCCAGCGATGTCGGCGCCAGCGAAGGCACCCTGAAGGCGCTCAATCCTGCGACCAACCAACCGATTGAACCGGCGTTTGCGCTGGGTAGCGTGGCCGATGTCGACCGGGCGGCGACCCTGGCCGATGAAGCGTTCGATGTGTACAGCCATACCTCGCTTACCGTGCGGGCGGCGTTTCTCGAACGCATCGCCGACAACCTCGACCGCGTTCGCACGGCGCTGGCGGCACGCGCCGCCCTGGAAACCGGCGTGCCGGAGGCGCAACTGGAAGGCGAGGCCATCAAGGCGGCCACCCAGTTCCGTCAGTTCGCCGATGTGGTGCGCAAGGGGCGTTTCCTGCAACTGGCCATCGACCCGGCGCAACCCGAGCGCCAGCCACGCCCGCGCATGGATCATCGCCTGCAAAAAATCGCTATCGGCCCGGTAGCGATTTTCGGTGCGAGCAACTT
Source organism: Pseudomonas sp. FW305-70 (assembly GCF_058783925.1). Classification (NCBI taxonomy): domain Bacteria; kingdom Pseudomonadati; phylum Pseudomonadota; class Gammaproteobacteria; order Pseudomonadales; family Pseudomonadaceae; genus Pseudomonas; species Pseudomonas sp. FW305-70. The sequence goes on along the minus strand of NZ_JBYSYZ010000026.1, from coordinate 60,095 downwards.
CCCCATCGCCTATTCGGTGGCCGGTGGCGACACCGCGTCGGCGCTGGCGGCGGGATCGACCGTCATTCTCAAGGCGCACAACGCGCATCCCGGCGCCTCGGAAATCCAGGCCCGGGCGATCCGCCAGGCGGTGCAAGACTGCGGATTGCCCGAAGGCGTGTTCTCCATGGTGCGTGGCGGCGGCAATGCCATCGGCGAAGCGCTGGTCGATCATCCGCTGATCAAGGCCGTGACCTTCACCGGTTCCGAACAGGGTGGCATGGCGCTGTATCGGCGTGCGCAATTGCGCCCCGAGCCGATTCCTGTCTTCGCCGAGATGACCAGCGTCAACCCGACCTTCATCCTGCCCCGGGCACTCGCCGAACGCGGCGCGGCGATTGGCGATGGCTTTGTCGAGCGCATGCTGGTCAACGTCGGGCAAGCCTGCCTCAAGCCGGCGATTCTGCTGGCCGTCGAGGGCGCAGGGTTTGCAGCACTGCGCCACGCCATGAGCCAACGCGTGAGCGAAGCGCCGGCGCGCACGATGCTGACACCGGGCATCCATGCAGCCTATCTGAACGGGCTTCGCACCCTGGAAAACGCCGGCGCCCGCCTCGTCGCCGTGGGCTCGAGCGCCACCGCTGAAGTCGATGGCCGCTCGGCGCTGTTCGAAGTCGACGGCGAACATTTTCTCGCCGAGCCGGTGCTTTCCCAGGAAGTATTCGGCCCGTCCGCGCTGCTGGTGAAAGTCCGGGATGAAGCAGCGCTGTTACGGGTAGCGCGTTCCTTCAAGGGGCAACTCAGCGCGACCCTGCACCTTGAACAGGACGACCTGCCACTGGCCCGTCGCCTGCTGCCAACCCTGGAGCGACGCACCGGGCGCATTGTGGTCAACGCCTTCGCCCATCCGCAGGAAGTGTGTTTTGCCACCGTGCATGGCGGACCGTTTCCGGCCACCTCGGACAGTCGCTTTACCTCAGTGGGCATGACCGCCATCGAGCGCTTCCTGCGCCCGGTGGCTTACCAGGGGTTTCCGGATGCCTTGCTGCCGGAGGCATTGCGCGAGGGCAATCCCTTGGGGCTGCCGCGTCTTGTGGACGGTCATTGAACGAAAATGCATCTCCGGCCACCGCTGACTGCAGGATCGAGACGGCTCCCACAGTAGATTCGGTAGTTCACAAATACTGCGTACACCCACTAACCCTGTAGGAGCGAGCTTGCTCGCGATGGTCTCAAGAACACCGCGCTTAGCCAGCAAGCACGCGTTTTCGTTAACGTCCATCGCGAGCAAGCTCGCTCCTACAAAAGCAACAACGGGTTTGTCAGTTGTTTTTCGCGAGCCGGGTGTCGCCGCTGTCCCATCCGCCCCCCAGGGATTTGTAGATCGCCACAATGGCCCGGTACTGGTCGGTCTCACCCAGTGCCTGGGCATCCTCGGCGTTCAGGCGCTCGCGTTGTGCGTCGAGCAACACCAGGTAGTCCACCACCCCTTCCTTGTATTGGGTCGCCGCCAGGTCGGCCGCGGCACGGCTCGACTCGCTTTGCCGGATCAGCGACAGCAGGCGTTGCTGGCGCTTGCCATAGTCGCTGAAGGCGTTTTCCGACTCTTCCAGGGCGAGCAGCACCTGTTGCTCATAGGTTGCCAGTGCACCCTCGGCCTCGGCATTTGCGCCGCGAATGCGCGCCCGCACACTGCCCAGGTCAAACGCGGCCCAGGTGATGCTCGGGCCCAGGCTCCAGGCGCGGGCGGCGCTGGAGCCGATTTGCGAACCACGCCCCGCCGTGAACCCGAGGAATCCGCTCAAGCTCACCCGTGGAAACAGGTCGGCGGTGGCCACGCCGACATCCGCCGTTGAAGCCGCCAGGCGGCGCTCTGCCGCGCGCACATCCGGGCGCCGCTGCAACAGCTCGCCGGGGTCGCCAACCGGCAACGCCTTGGCGATGGCCGGCAAGTCCTTCGGACTCAAGTCGATGCCCAGCGTGTCCGGGCGTTCACCCAGCAGCGTGGCGATGCGGTTTTTGTGGTGCACCTGTTCCGCCTGCAGTTGCGGCACGCTCGCCTCGACGGCCGCCAGGCGGGCATCGGCACGCACCACGTCGAGCTCATTGCCCACGCCCGCGTCACGCAGGCTCACCGTGACACTGCGCGATTCGCTCTGGTTCTTGAGGTTGGCCAGGGCGATTTTTTCCCGCAGTTGCGCACCCCGCAACTGACCATAGGCATCCACCAACTCAGCGATCATGCTCACCCGCAGTTGGTACAGGTCCGCCGCCGTGGCGTCTTCCCGGGCATCGCTGGATTCCAGTTCGCGCTGGATGCGCCCGAACAGGTCGATCTCCCAGGCCATGTCCAGGCCCAGGTCGTAGCGATCGGTGTTGACCCGCTGCTCGGTCAGACCCGGCACCTGCGACTTGCCTTGCTGGCTGCTGACCCGGCTGGTGACCACCGGCAGGTTGTCGTTGCTGATGTCATCGCGAATGGCCCGTGCGGCTTTCCAGCGGGCGAAGGCCACGCGCAGATCGCGGTTGCCGTTGAGGGCTTTACCGACCAGGTGATTCAACGTGGGGTCATCGAATTGCTGCCACCACACCGATTCGAAACGCGTTTGATCGTAGTTGACCCCTTGGGCCGAAACGACATGGGCCGGCGCCGTGTCCGGGGTCTTGTAATCCGGCCCGACGGTGCAGGCGGCCAACGCGGTGACCAGCAGACTCGGGAAAAACAGCTTGAAAGCCTTCATCAGTGTGCCTCCGGATCAATGACCTTGAGCGATTGAGCGCGGGCCGCCTGGCGCGCGGTTTTACGTTCGATGTAGCGACGGATAAGGACGTAGAACACCGGTGTCAGCAACAGACCGAAGAAGGTCACCCCGAGCATCCCGGAGAACACGGCAACCCCCATGGCCCGACGCATCTCGGAGCCGGCGCCGGTGGACGTCACCAGCGGGATGACGCCCATGATGAACGCGAACGACGTCATCAGGATCGGGCGCAGACGCTGGCGGCAGGCTTCGAGAACAGCGTCCAGCGGCGACAGGCCCTGGTCCTGTTTGTCCTTGGCGAACTCGACGATCAGGATCGCGTTCTTGCACGCAAGCCCCACCAGCACGATCAAGCCGATCTGGGTGAAGATGTTGTTGTCGCCCTTGGAGATGATCACCCCGGCAATCGCCGACAGCAGGGTCATCGGCACGATCAGGATCACCGCCAGCGGCAGGCTCCAGCTTTCATACAGGGCCGCCAACACCAGGAACGCCAGCAGGACGCAGAGCGGGAACACCAGCAACGCGGTGTTGCCGGAGAGGATCTGCTGATAGGTCAGGTCGGTCCACTCGTAGGTCATGCCGTTGGGCAACTCTTCTTTCAACAGCTTTTCAATCGCCGCCTGCGCCTGGCCGGAGCTGTAGCCCGGGGCCGCGCTGCCGTTGATTTCTGCGGTGACAAAACCGTTGTAGTGCGAGACCCGGTCCGGCCCCGACGTCGGGCTGACCTTGACGAAGGTGGCCAGTGGAATCATCTCTCCACGGTCGTTGCGCACCTTCAACTGACCGATCTGCTCCGGCTCCTGGCGGAACTGTTGCTCAGCCTGGACGTTGACCTGATAGGTACGGCCAAAACGGTTGAAGTCGTTGGCGTACAGCGAACCCAGGTACACCTGCAGCGTGTCGAAAATGTCGTTGATCGCCACGCCGTGGGTCTTGGCTTTTTCGCGATCGATGGCAGCTTCGACCTGCGGCACGTTGACCGTGTAGCTGGTGAACAGGTTGGCCAGTTCCGGCACGCTGCGGCTCTTGCCGATGATGTTCATGGTCTCTTTGTACAGCTCGTCGTAACCCAGGTTGCCGCGGTCTTCGATCTGCAGGCGGAAGCCACCAATGGTGCCCAGGCCTTGAACGGGCGGTGGCGGGAACACCGCAATGTAGGCGTCTTGAATGCCACCGAACTTGGCGTTCAGCGAAGCGGAAATCGCCCCGGCGGACAGGCTCGGGCTTTTGCGTTCATCGAAAGCGCTCAAGCCGATGAAGGCAATACCGGCGTTCGGGCTGTTGGTGAAACCGTTGATCGACAAGCCCGGGAAGGCCACGGCGCTGTCGAAGCCCGGTTCGTTCATGGCGATGGTGCTCATGCGGCGGATCACCGACTCGGTGCGATCCAGGCTGGCCGCATCCGGCAATTGCGCGAAGGTCACCAGGTACTTCTTGTCCTGGGTCGGCACGAACCCGGTCGGCGTGGTGCTGAAGCCCATGTAGGTCAAGGCGATCAGACCGGCATAGACCAGCAACGCCACGCTGCTGCCACGGATGACCTTGGACACGGTCCCGACATACCCGTTGCCGGCCCTTTCGAACAGCCGGTTGAAGGGCTTGAACAGCCAGCCACCGAACAGGCGATCCAGAATCCTCGAAAAGCGGTCCTTGGGTGCACTGTGGGACTTGAGCAAAACCGCCGCCAATGCCGGCGACAAGGTCAGCGAGTTGAACGCAGAGATCACCGTGGAGATCGCGATCGTCAGGGCGAACTGTTTGTAGAACTGCCCCGTCAGGCCGGAAATGAACGCCGCCGGGACGAACACCGCGCACAGCACCAACGCCGTGGCGATGATCGGGCCGGTCACCTCGCCCATGGCTTTTTGCGTCGCTTCGACCGGATCGAGCCCCGTCTCAATATTGCGCTCGACGTTCTCCACCACGACGATCGCATCGTCGACCACGATGCCGATGGCCAATACCAGGCCGAACAGTGACAGGGCGTTTAGGGAGAAACCGAACAGGTGCATCACGGCAAAGGTACCGATCAGCGACACCGGTACGGCGACCAGTGGAATGATTGAGGCGCGCCAGGTTTGCAGGAACAGGATCACCACCAGCACCACCAGGATCAACGCTTCGAACAGCGTATGGACCACCGCTTCGATCGAGCTGCGCACGAAGATGGTCGGGTCGTAGACGATCTCGTAGTCCATGCCCTCCGGGAAGCTCTTTTTCAGCTCGGCCATCTTCGCCCGCACCTGGTCGGAGACGTCGATGGCATTGGAACCCGGGCGCTGGAAGATCGGCATCGCCACCGCTTCCTGGTTGTTGAGCAAGGCGCGCAAGGCGTACTGGTTGGAGCCGAGTTCAATCCGGGCTATGTCCTTGAGGCGGGTGATTTCGCCGTCCGCACCACTGCGGACGATCACGTTCTCGAACTCTTCTTCGGTGACCAGGCGGCCCTGGGAGTTGATCGACATCTGGAAGCTGGTGGCGTTGGGTGCAGGCGGTGAACCCAGTTGGCCGGCCGCCACTTGGCGGTTCTGTTCACGCACCGCATTGACCACGTCGGTGGCGGTCAGGTTGCGTGACGCGGTCTTGTTCGGATCGAGCCAGATACGCAGCGAGTAGTCGCCGATACCGAACATCTTCACGTCACCGATTCCGTTCAGGCGTGACAGCTCATCCTTGACGTTGAGGATCGCGTAGTTGGACAGGTACAGCATGTCGTAGCGCTTGTCCGGCGAGGTCAGGTGCACCACCATCGTCAGCTCGGGCGATGCCTTGTCCACGGTGATACCGATGCGCGTCACTTCTTCCGGCAGTTTCGGCTCGGTGCGGGTCACGCGGTTCTGCACCTGTACCTGGGCGTTGTCCAGATCGGTGCCCAGGGCGAAGGTCACGGTGAGCGTGAGTCGACCATCCGCCGTCGACTGCGAGGACATGTACAGCATGTTCTCGACGCCGGTGATGGCTTGCTCCAGGGGCGCGGCCACGGTTTCACCGATGACCTTGGGGTTGGCCCCCGGATAGTTGGCGTGAACGACGACAGTGGGTGGCACCACTTCCGGGTACTCGCTGATCGGCAACTGGAACAGCGCGATGGCGCCGGCAATCAGGATCAGCAGCGAGAGCACGGCGGCAAAGATCGGCCGCGTGATAAAGAACCGGGAGAACTTCATGGCTGTGTTCCTTTATCCGCGAGGCGAAACAGCGGCATCGGTTTTCACCAGCGCCGGTGACGGAGCGACGGGCTGATTACCCGCCTCGACGGCCTGCCGCTGACGGGCCAGGTTGGCGACGGTTTGCGCATCGGCCATCGGCGCGTCCTGAGGCGCGACCACTGCGCCGGGACGAACCCGTTGCAGGCCGTTGATGACGATCCGGTCGTCTTTTTGCAAACCGCTGCGCACGATGCGCAAGCCTTCGAGCTTCGGCCCCAGATCGACGCTGCGGTACACGGCCTTGTTGTCCTGGTCGATCACCAGTACGAATCGCTTGCCGAGGTCAGTGCCCACGGCCTCGTCCTTGATCAACAGGCCGGCATAGGCCGCGCTGCCCACCAGTTTCAATCGGGCATACAGGCCCGGGGTGTATTGACCGTCGGCGTTGTCGAACACCGCGCGGCCACGGATGGTGCCGGTCTTGGGATTGACCTGGTTGTCGACGAAGTTCATTTGCCCCAGGTGGCTATTGCCCTCCTCGTTCGACAAGCCCATGTACACCGGCGTGGATTGACTGCGCCGGCCTTCACGGGAGAGCTGGCCGTACTTGAGGAACAGGCGTTCGTCGGCGTCGAAATAGGCGTAGACCTTGTCGGTGGAGACCACGCTGGTCAGCGCCGAGGTGTCGGCGGTGACGATGTTGCCGGCGGTGATTTCGGCACGGCTGACCCGGCCGCTGATCGGCGCGGTGACGCGGGTGAAGCTCAGGTTCAGGCGCGCCAGGTCCAGCTGCGCCTGAACCGAATCGACACCGGCCTTGGCTTCCTGGGCCGTGGTGCTGCGCGTGTCGGCCAGTTCCGCAGAAATGGCATTGCTGCTCAGCAGGCGCTGGCCGCGTTGCGCTTCGTTGGCGCTTCGAACCAGCGTGGCGCGAGCTTGTTGCAACTGCGCTTCGAGGCGGTGCACTTCGTGCTCGAACGGACGTGGATCGATCTGGAACAGCAGATCCCCTTTCTTGACCGACTCGCCATCGGTGAAGGCGACACGATCGATCTGCCCCGATACCCGCGGACGAACCACGACGGTTTCCGGCGCTTCCAGACGGGCAGTGACTTCGTCCCATTCGGTAATGGGTTGCTCAAGCACTTTGGCGACGGTGACAGTGGGCGCACCCGGCGCCTTGGCGGCATCGGGTGCGTGACCGCAGGCCGTGATGGCCGCCAGGGTCAGGGCAGCAAGGGGATAACGCAAAGGTTTGAGTGACTGTTCCATGGGGGTGTCCGCCAGACGGTTTAAGGGTTGGAGAATTCTCGGCCGCACAAAGGGCAGCGACGAATCGAACGGAGTGAACTTGGGTATCACCATTAATGATGACTATCATGTATAAGCACAAAAAAAGGTTTTTCACGCAATACCTGTAGGAGCCAGCTTGCTGGCGATGGACTCCAGTGCGCCGCGTTCATCCAGTTAACCCGCGTTATCGTTAACGACCATCGCAGGCAAGCCAGCTCCCACAAGGGGCCCTGCCCACGCTGAAACTGTAGGAGCCAGCCTGCTGGCGATGGACTCCAGTGCGCCGCGTTCATCCAGTTCACCCGCGTTATCGTTGACGACCATCGCTGGCAAGCCAGCTCCCACAATGGACCGCGCCCGCGTCGTTTTTCACGCAATACCTGTAGATACTCTGTTCCCGGTTTCAGCAGGTTTTTTCATTGCAAGCCGTCAGACTGACGACGGAACAAATGGAGTCCAGTGCCGGCCCGAGCGTTTGCGCCACCTGCAAGGCTCGGGTGGTCGGTTCCATTTTGTGGCCAATGCGTTTAAACAGAGGGTCGTTGAACAGCGTGCGCAGACGAGCCAATGCGCCGCTGACCGCCGGCTGGCCCAGGGACAGTCTTTGTGCGGCCCGAGTGACGTTGCGCTCCTGAATGAGCGCCTCGAAAACCACCAGCAGATTGAGGTCGATATTGCGCAGATCATTACGTTTCATGGGTCAGCACCCTGTGAGGTGTTTTTCCTGCAAGGCCATTGCCGCGAATTTATATTACAGCCATCATTAATACCAGCCCTTCAGCAAAAATTTGCCATGGCGCCCATCGCAAGACAGGACTCCACTCATGAAAGTGACGAAAGACAAGGCAGCCGCCAACAAGGAAGCGATCCTCGGCGCGGCCTCGAGGTTGTACCGGGAAAAAGGCATCGACGGCATCGGGATCGGCGAACTGTCCCGCTCGGTGGGCCTGACCCACGGCGGCTTTTACGGACAGTTCCCAGGTGGCAAGGAGCAGTTGGCATCGGAGGCCGTGAGCCGTACGTTCGAAACCAACATTGACGACTGGCGAGCGGCCAAATCCATCCCCGAACTGCTCAAGAGGTACTTGAGCCAAAGCCACATGACCAACTGGACCGAAGGCTGCCCGATCCCTGCCCTGGCGGCCGATGTCGCGCGCAACGGCGGGGCCGTCAGCCACTCGTTCACCCAAGGCGTGCAGTCCCTGATCGAAACGCTGATGCCATTGGTCGACGGCGAAACCGCTGATGAAAAACACCAGGAAGCCTTGCGCATCCTGTCATCGATTACCGGGGCGATACTGATCGCCAGAGCCCTGGACAACCCGCGATTGTCGCAGCAGTTCCTGCAATCGGTGATCGATGCCTGGTCTGTCGGTGTTGAACAACAGTAGAAGGGCTTGCCGCGACCGGGTCCCAGCAGGTCGCGGCAAGTTCAAGCCCTTTGATTACGCTAGATCGAAGCGATCCAGGTTCATCATCTTGAAGGGCAACCCTGAGGGCCGCGCAGGCTGCGGCTTTCAGGCCCTCAAAAATCCCTCTTTGGGGTTTGTATGGCTCAGTTTGGCTATGCAATGACAACATTATGCCAGCCTGAAATGCCCTCCCCCGGCGCCCTGCCGACCAAACATCCCCCCCTTGACTGCTACGCTTTCCTCTTTAGCTGAGGAATCTCAATGCCGAACTCTGACCTGCTTCCTTCCCTGCTCTTCAAAATCAACGAAAATCAACTCGCCCTCGAAGCCGCCATCCTGGAGCTTTCCAACTGGGTCGAAGCCCGCGTCTCTGCCGATGTCGCCGACAACGTACGCGGCGCCCTGGAAGCCATCGACAAGAATGAAGAGTTCATCAAGATGACACTCGCGGTGATGATGGCGCCGGAGTGACGGCTATCGGCTGTGGATTCAACCGGTCGATGGACAGACCTATAGTAAATAGGTAGCGTCAACCTGCGTACCCAGTTACGCGCCCTGTTCCGCAAGACCGACACCACCCGCCAGGCGGAGCTGGTCAACCTGTTCGCCCGCCTGCGCAGCTGAGCCCCACTCGTACTCAAGCTGCTGCCGGCACAGCGCCGAATCCGGGTGACCGGCCTGCCCGGCTGACGCTCCTGGCGACAAACCAAGCCTGGGTTCGAGAACCCAAGCTCGGACTGCGCGTCTAGCCAAAGAGCTGCAGGTCGCTCGCCGCCAGACTCGCCACCCCGGTCAGCGTCACCACCGCCGCCGCGTTACCATTGGCGGCGCCGTCGGCGTCGTAGTAGAGCGTCTGGTTGCTCTGGTTGAACACCAGATTCGCTCCCGCCTGTTCGGTCTGGTTGTCGGTGACATTGGCCAGCACGCCGGGGTCGGTCAGCGCTTGGCCCTGCAGGTTGAAGACGGCGTTGCTTAGTGCGAGATGATCCTGGCCGGTGGTGAAGTCGGTCACGGAGTCGATATTGTTGCCGCCGGGCGCGGTGGAGAAGCGGAAGATGTCATCGCCCAAGCCTCCGGTTAGCGAGTCGTTGCCGCCGCGCCCGTCGATGTCGTCATTACCAGCCAGACCGTTCAGCGAGTCGTTGCCGTTGAGTCCGACGATTACATCGTCGCCGGCGGTGGAGTTGAAGCCGGGCAGGCTGCTGCGGGTCCATACGCTACCGTCGGCGAAGCGGAACTCCTGCACGCCGTACTCCCCATTCGGATCAGCGGAATAAAGCTGGGTTC